>JBHHWX010000001.1:0-44320 GCA_046756745.1 bacterium
GAAGCCAATAGAATTCTCAGATTAGACACTTTAGGATATTTGAATGAAATTATTTAAATTATCAATACTTATGAGTATAACTTCAGCATACTTTCTTATCGCATGCTCGTCATATAAAATCGGTGCCAACATTTCTGCTGAAGAGCGTTTTAAGCTTGGGAAGGTGATGTATAATAATAAAGACTATGAAGAGGCTAAAATACAGTTTAAACTATTGACTTTAAACTACCCCGGCTCTTCTTTTATTGACGAGGCCCAATACTTCCTTGCCCAAAGTTATTTTAAACGAAAAGAATATATTTTCGCCTCTGATGAGTTTAATAGATTACTCAGACTCTATCCACGCAGTAAGTGGATAGATAATTCACAATTTATGGTTGCTATGTGTGATTTTAAATTGTCGCCAAAACCGACACTCGATCAAAAGCATACTTTACAAGCCGTCGCGAGTTTTCAGAGATTTTTAGAAGATTTCCCTAAGAGTGAATTAGCCAAGGAAGCAGAGCGACTGCTCAATATTTGCAGAACAAAGTTGGCAGAAAAAGATTTTAGGTCGGGAGAGCTTTATCGCAAGTTAAAAGATTATCACGCCAGTTACGTTTATTTTAACGGCGTGGTAAACAGTTACTATGATACCAAGTTTGCGCATCCGGCTTTGTATTGGAAAAGTGAGTCTCTTTACCGGTTAGGCCGGAAAAGTGAAGCCGAGGAATCTTTTCGAGAGTTGATATCAAAATATCCTCGGAGTGAATTTCGTGCGAAATCTATCGCTCGCCTGAAAGAGATCAAAATGGATTTAGGCCAGTCTCAGGAAACAGAAAAAAAAACCTCTCTCAGCAGTCAAACTAAAAACGAATTAAGATAAATTTGAAAGTCGGCCTCTACGGTGGGACTTTTGATCCCCTACACAACGCCCACCTCATCATCGCTCAGTATATTAAGGAAGAGTTTCATCTCGATAAAATTATATTTATCCCGTGTGGGCTTCCTCCTCATAAGGATGTTTTTTCATCGAAAGAAGTACGGCTCGAGATGGTACAGGCCTCTATTGCAGACAACCCGGTCTTTGAGCTTTCCGATATTGAAGTCAGAAGTTCTATAACAAGCTATAGCGTCGATACAATTAAACAAATCAAGGACCGGCGTCGTGCAAATTGTCCGACTTTTTTTTGGATTATCGGTTCAGATAATTATCTTCAATTCCCGCAGTGGAAAAACCCGGAAAAAATTCTCGAAATGTGCGACCTCATTGTTTTCCCACGCAATCACGATGATTTTGAGCGGGCGCCAGAAGAATTCAAGGATCACCCTGCAATTCATTTGATCAACGCTCCCTTGATAGAAATTTCATCCACCCAGATTCGGGCCCTCGTACAAAAAGAACGCTCGATTCGATATTTGGTGCCGGCTGCTGTCGAGGCAATTATTCATTCTTCTCATCTTTATCGGTAAGGTTCACCTTTAGAATTTTTTACCTGTTTCGCAGATTACAAGCTTCAGCTTGCCCTTCAGGCGCGAGAAACTTCGGAGTGCAAAACTTTAGTTTTGCACTGTCAATAAAAGCAGCAACGCTAAAGCGTTGCACTCCAATTGGTTCGATAGTTAACCTGAATGACACCCGCAACTGACCGATAACCGCGGAGGACAAAAAAGACTTGCTTTTTGTTATAATAATGTTTTATTTTTTTCGATTTATGCAGGAAACAGCATGACCCAAGAATCGCGTTACAAAGAATCCGCTTTTATCTTTTGGCTGTCTTACTATTTTTTTAAGATATTGGTGAAAGTTTTTTACCGCGGCAAATGTTATAACCGTGATAATTTACCTGCCAAGGGTCCGTATGTTGCAGCTATCAACCACAACAGCTTGATGGACATTCCGGGAATGACCTTAGCTATCAAGCAACGGGGGGCGGCGATGGCCAAACACACTTTATTTGATATTCCTATTTTGGGATGGTGGCTGTGGAAAGTTGGCATGTTTCCGGTTAAACGCGGTGAAAGCGATCAGGCTTCATTCGACTTTGCTCTGAACGCCTTGCGGAAAGGTTATGTTCTTTATATAGCACCGGAAGGGACGCGAAAACACGAACCGGGTTCTCCGCCACGCCCTCACACAGGCTTTATTCGGTTAGCGCAAGAGGCACATTGTCCGATCGTTCCGATAGCGCTTTGCGGCACCCGAGAGGCGCTTCCGCCAGGGGCAAAGTTTCTGCATCTTAGCAAGATTGCAGTCAATGTGGGTAAACCCATCTTTCCGGAGAAGATAAAATTGTCAATGGAAAACCGAAATGCTCTTCAACAGCAAGCAAACGAGATCATGCAAGCCGTTTATCATCTACGAAATGAGATTCAGGCAAATCGGAGGGAGAGATGATGGATGAAGATTTAGAGGAACATCAGCTTGCTGAGGATGAGAATAACAACCATACGGATTTTGACTTTGAAGACGATGACTGGGAGGATGACGACGAAGACTGGGATGATGAAGACGATGAAGACGATGAAGATATTATCGAAGATTTTGAAGAAGATATAGAAGATATAGATGATGACGACGACGACGCAGATAACGATTTTGACGAGGGAGACTGGGGAGAAGAAGACTGGAATTGATGAAATATTTTGCTGCATTTTCTCACGGTGAGGTTGAAATTGAACTTCTTGATTCCTCCGGAGAAGTACGCTCGACACACGACAAGAATAAAATACGAAAGGCCGAGCTTAAAGCCGTTGGGAACGGGGTTTATTTGTTGTTGATCGATAATAAGTCGTATGAACTTTTTTTCGCCCCGACAGACCCCGGCTATGAAGTGAGAATCAACGGTTTCGGGTACCGGTTTCAACTCGAGGATCAACGAACTCGGAATATCCGGCGCCTGAGAAAGGTCAATCCCAAAAATAAGGATAAGCTGGAGGTGAAATCGCCGATGCCTGGTCTCATTGTTGACTTTCATGTCCAAGAAGGGGATCTCGTCAAAGAAGGACAGGGGCTGGTCACTATCGAGGCGATGAAGATGGAAAATGAAATTCGCTCTGAGGTGGCAGGCGTCGTCGAAAAAATCTTCACACGTCCCAAGGATTCAATCGAGAAGGACGCCATTCTGATGGTGATAAAATCTTCTAACTCGGTGTGAGGGATGTTAAAAACCATCGGGATCTTAGGGGGGATGGGCCCTGCGGCAACGGTGCTCTTTTTTCAACGGATTGTGGAGTTGACTGCTGCGACTCACGATCAGGGGCATATCCCAGTACTGGTCTTTAACAATCCACAAATTCCGGATCGCTCCGAAGCCATCCTGAACAACGGGTTGAGTCCTTTGCAAAAACTGGCAGAGAGTGCGCTGGTTTTGCAAAAATCCGGCGCAGATTTTATTTGCATCCCTTGCAATACAGCACACTTTTGGTTTTGCGATCTTCAAAATCGAATTGATATTCCAATCGTACACCTGATTGAAACGGTCCGGGAACAGGCGATACAGCAATGCCAAAATTTGAGCACGATCGGTTTATTGGCAACAGAAGGCACAATTCGTTCGGGATTATACCAAAAAGTATTTGACGCTTTTAATATAGAAGTTGTGTCGCCTGACGCTGAGGGAGTCAAGGCTCTGCAAAAGGCGATTCATGGACTTAAAAATAAATCCCGGGATTGTTCGACGATTCAAGAAATTGCAAAAAAAATGATGAAGCAGCAAGTGCAGGGAATTATTCTTGGCTGCACAGAGCTTGGGTTGATTGCATCCGATCTACAAGCTGACATTCCGATTTTCGATTCCATCGAAGTTTTGGCTCGCAAGGCAATTCGATTAGCTTCAAATTGGCAAGAAGGGGACAATACATTTTGAGTAAACTATTTCATATCGTTTTTCGAAATCTGTTTGTTTTTGTTCTGCTCTTGGCCATAAATATCACGTTAGGCGCTCAGGATAAAAGCGGGCTTTCCGTCTCCAAACTTGACCAGTTGAGAAAAAGTATCCGTCCGCCGCAAGCTAAAGAAGCGCCTGAATCTCATCCAGCTCAAGTTTGTGGTGCTCCCCTTTCCCGTGATATCGCCTCAAATCTGAAGCGCCCGGTTTATCACACACGACAGTTCGAGAGCACAAGTGATGAAGTCGGTGATATTAAAAAATTCAAAGCCATTGATTTTACCAGCGAGTCACAGGAGACAAAAGAAATTGTCGCCCGGGCAGAGCGAAAAGGAACGCACGCCTATATTTATGTCGATACGACACAAAGTTTCAAAGAGTCGGACCTCGATGAAATTATCTCTGTCTTCGATGATCAAATCTATGAAAAGAATACCCAAATTTTTGGACCGGAGCCAAATCCAGGTATTGACGGAGATATTCGAATCACCATTCTTTTTCTTGAAATTGAAGAATCCGCTGACGTTGTTGGAGATATCTCCGGCTATTTTTGGTCTGGAAATCAATTCCCGAAAAATCAAGTATCGGATAGTAACGAGAGAGAGATGTTTTATATTGATATTTCTCGACTTGCCAGGTTGGGTCCGGATCAAACGTTAGGAACCGTCGCTCATGAATTTCAGCATCTGATTCACTGGAACCATGATCGGGATGAAGACACCTGGATAAACGAAGGACTGTCTGAATACGCCACTTTTGTGAACGGTTTGGGCATCTCGAGCAGACCGTCTCTTTTTCTCAATAACACCGATATGACCTTGACCGGTTGGGATAACCGCCCGCGGGATTACGCGCGGGCTTTTCTTTGGATTTTGTACGTGTCGGACCACTATGGAGGAAACGCACTCATACGGAAGATTGTGGCAAATCCAAACAACGGGCTGCCGGCCTTGCATGTTAACATCGCTGCATTCGATCCTCAAATCTCTCTCTCTGACATTTTAAACAACTGGTTTTTGGCAAATTATCTGGATGGCACTGCCACCAATAGTGATCTCTTGGAATATCCATCCATCGACTTACCTCCGCTTAGGCCAACGCAAGCTTTCGGATTTTTACCTGTGAGCGCCCGAAGTGCAAGCGTTCGCTCCTATGCTGCTGATTATTACTTGTTTCAAGGGGGGCAAGATTTATCTCTTCATTTCGATGCGGCGGAGGATGTACAAAATTTCAGAGTCAAAGGGGTGAAATTAAGGAAAGCGTCTGTCCCAGATATTATCGATTTTCCTCTGGATAGCCAAAATAATGGCACGCTGTCGTTTCCTGATTTTGGGATAAATTTCGATCAATTCGTACTCGTTCCGTATTACCTGGATGATCCCGGTTTGCGGCCGCAAGTCAATTATACTTTTAGCGCTGATGGGAAAGGAGGACCTTCTACTTTTTCAGACACGCTGCAACACCATGATACCGAGTCGAACACGGTCATCGTGTTAGGCCTGCCATCTCCAATTATCAATGGTTCACATTTTGATGCGTATGCCGTACGCTTTACCCCGCCCTCTGACGCTATTCTGCTTGGAGGCGAATTCTCCGTGTGGCGGCGCGAAGGTCAGGGGGGAACTGTACGATTTTATGTTTATGAAGACAGCGGCGATACGTTAGCTATCCCGGCTGCAAAAATCGATTCCGTCGACGTGCCAAATATTTCCGGAACCCCGGGAACGATTACCTGGAACAGTTTCGATTTCAGCGATAAGAACATTGATATTAAAAAAGGACAAGATTTTCATCTCGGCTGGGAGTTCGTCGATGCCGGCTTTGGTGATACCGTCTTTGCCATGTTAGACACGGCGCGTTTTTCAACAAACCGTTCTTCCGTTTATGTTCGAGAAAATAAGCAATGGTCTCATTTTGTTTCCGGGTTGAATTTTTTAATGCGAGCCATCATTGCCGTCCCTGCCGATCCGACTGTTCCCAAAGTCACGGCAGGACTTTTACAAAATCCTGTTTTCAGTCAATCTGTAGATATTTTTACCATCAGCGAAACACCGCTCAATCCAGTGAGCGTAGAAGGAACGTTTACTCTTGGGGATTCAATCCGGGTTCTGAATTTTAATGCGCTGTCTGATTCAAACAAAGTCTTTATAGAAGACGACGTTAAGCTGAGTACCGGTGGAGTTGGTGAGATCGCTGTCTCTGCCCGTAATAAGTTTGGAACGGTTGTGGGAACGGATACTCTTAGATTGAGGGTTGATTTCTTAGAGAAAAGCACGGGTGGGGAAATACTAAGCAGGGATGAGAATCTGCGTATTACCGTGCCCCCAAAACTCTTGGCCAGCTCGCTATTTTTTACAACGATTTCTCTAAAAGATGATTTTCACGTCAACCCGATTTCAATGCTCCAAAACGATCTCGTGCATACGGGTCTTGGATATACTATCGGTCCTCCTGGGATCATTTTAAACGAAACCGTCGAATTGCAGCTCTATTATGGGGATAACAATCTCGCGCAAATATCTGAAAATGATCTGGCTATTGCCTTTTGGGAGCAAGACAACTGGGAAATTCTTGGCGGCGAGCTTTATCGCAGGAACAAAACAATTTCCGTACTTATTAATCGTACAGGAAGTTACAGCTTAGTCGTGGATCGGCTTGAGAATCCTGTTGATGATCCCGAAGTGCCAAATCGATTCTATTTGAACCAGAACTTTCCTAATCCCTTTAACCCAAACACAACGATCAAATTCGGGTTGCCGGAGAATACTCATGTGACTTTAAGGATTATCAATTTAAAAGGCCAAATCATATCGACTTTAATCGATGCGCCTCTGGAGCAAGGCGTTCATGAAATTGAGTGGACCGGCTCTGATGATGCAAACGTGCCTGTCGCCAGCGGTGTGTACCTATATCAATTGCGCGCTGGCGACTTTCTGGAAACAAAAAAACTCGTATTAGTAAAATGACTCTCAAAAAAAATCCAAGTGTCATCCATTTATGCGCGTTGTTAAGCTTTTTTATCCTTTTGCAATGCGGCGGCGGCAATCCGACGACCCCCACCATAAGAGATCCGAAAGAACTGGTTGACGAAGGGTGGGCGGCATTTGAGTCCGGAAATTTTCAACGCGCGGCAGTAAAATTCGACTCAGCAAAGACCCTGGATTCGATATTTGCAGAAGCTTACAACGGGGCTGGTTGGGCACATGGGCGGTTAACGGAATTCGAGCAAGCGAGCGAAGATTTTAAAGTAGCCGTGGGTTTAAAGGAGAGCTTGATTGAAGCGCATGCCGGGGCGTCTTTCGCTTATCACGCAGCAAATCGTTTTGAACAATCTATCTCAGAAGCTCTCTTCACCCTTGAGGCAGAGCCTCATTTCATCTTTTCTCATGATACGACCGTGGATTCGATGGACATCCGCGTCACTCTCGCTTTGAGTTATTTTTCTATCGCAGACTTTGCTAATGCCGCCGAACAAATGGATATCGTCGATCCGTTTAACCGGCCGCATTCAACCAATCCGGATGAATTGATCCGGGAGATTATGCGATTCTTTCAGCAGATCAATTTGTGATGAAATCACAAAGCCTGTGCGGACGCTGTTTTCTCCCACGAGCCGCTCCAGAGGCTTCATTCGACTCTTTGATTTTGAGAACAAATACACCTCGTTCCCTCCTCACTGACAGGTGAAACAGGGCTGCTGAGGATGTCCACCATGCAGATTTCTTCGGTTTTACTGCCAACCCGACGTGCCAGAAACCGTCTTCATCTGGGACGATAGCGTTCATTAAGTTTTGCGCAGCGCTGCCTTCCTTGAGGTTAATAATCCGAATACAGGTATTGGGCACGCTGAGATACTCACTCAAGCCCTCGGCAAAGCGGGAGACAAATTCCGCGCACTCTTTTCTTTCAGCGAAATTGTTATCCATTTTTTGACAGGCTCCTTTAAACTTGACATCGTTGTTAGGGTTAATTACTAACATTTGGACCAGCCACAATGATAACACATAACACAGCCGGTTTCGTGAGTGACCGAAGAACCGCAATCCGGGCAGGTCGTCATTTGTGCAAGGCCGTTGGAAGACAGCTCCGCTCCATTCCGACTGGTATCCTCGGGTTTGCTTGTGCTTTTTTCTATTGCCGCCACCTCTTTTTCGACAGATTTTGTAATAAACCCCTTTCTGATTAAATGGCGTTCCAAAGCCTTGCCGATGGCGTCAGGTGTGGATAAAATCAGCTCGCCATTTTCCCAAACAGGCGACGGTCCTGATATACCTTTGAGCTGTTTGACGATTTCTTTGGGATCGATATTCGCTCTCAGCGCCAGCGAAATAAGGCGGCTGATGGCTTCGGTTTGTGCTGGGGCGTTGCCGCCGGCTTTGCCGATATTCGAAAAGACCTCGCACGGGCCGCCCTCGTCTTCATTGATCGTGACATAAAGATTGCCCTCCCCGGTGCGAATCCGTTCGGTGATTCCGGTTGTAATTTTCGGTCGCGTTCTAGGATGAAAACCGCTGTTGTCGACTTGCGCCTTATTAAATTTATCCGTCTGCAGGATTCCCTCCCGGCTTCCTTCCCGGTAAACGGTGATGCCCTTCAAACCGGCTTTGTAGGCGGTTATGTAAATGTCCGAGACCGTCTTGACGTCGGTGTCTTCCGGCAGATTGACCGTCGATGAAACGCTGCTATCGACGTATTTTTGAATCACCCCCTGCATTTTAACACGAAAGTACGGATCGATGTCATACGCCGTAACCACATACTCCGGTAAGTTCTCATCATCTCCGAAATTTCTTGTTATTAAGGGATGATAAACTTTATACTCCCGGAAGGACTCGCCGTCGTCATTTTTGACTCTCCGGGTGTAACTGGTGCAAAAGATCGGCTCAATTCCGGAGCTGGTTTCGGCCACGATTGAGCCGGTGCCCACCGGAGGAACCGTAATCAACGTGCTGTTTCGGATGCCATATTTTTTGATATCGTCTCGTAAGGACTTGGGCAGCGATTTAACGAATGCGCTCCGGCTGTAACCCTGCCAGTTGAAGAGGGGAAAGGCGCCTTTTTCTTTCGCGAGCTCTACCGACGTTTTGTAGCAGACATCCCGGATCGTTTTCATAATTTTCTCTGACACCTTCAAGGCCTCTTCGGAATCGTATTTGATTTTCATCAGCACAAGCGCATCCCCCAGACCGGTAATCCCGACGCCGACGCGACGGTCCGAAGCGACCGCTTCTCTGATTTTGTCGGAGGCGTGGTAGGGCATGTTATAGTCGATCACGTTATCCATAAACCGGGTTGCGGTTTGCGTGCATTCACTCAATTCTTCGTAATCAAAACTGCCGTCGGGCTTCACAAACGGCACCAAATTGAGATTGCCGAGATTGCAGGCGGTAAAGGCCGCTAACGGTTGTTCCCCACAAGGATTGGTGCTCGAGAGCGTGTTGGCGTATTCAACGTTGTGATAGTCGCGCATGGTATCCCAAAAGATGATACCCGGTTCGGCCGAAGCGTGGGCGTTTTCGATAATTTTGTTCCATAAATCTTTGGCGCGAACGGTTTTATAAATTTTCACCGGCTGGTGAGCTTTCTGACCGGGAATGCACGGCCATTTCAACTCGAATTCCCGGTCGTTTATCAAAGCCTGCATGAATTCATGAGTCAGCAAAACGCTGATGTTTGCATGTTTGACTTTGTTGCGACTCGAATCGTTTTTTATGGTGATGAAGTTCTCAATATCAGGATGATCCACGCGGATGGTCAGCATGAGAGCCCCCCGCCGGCCTGCTTGTGAAACCGTATTTGTACTTTCACTGAGGAGGTTCATAAAGGCTGTCGCTCCCGGGGAGCTGTCAACGGTTGCATTTACCGGAGCGCCGGCGGGCCGCAGGATCGATAAATCTGTGCCCACGCCGCCGCCTGTCCGGTAGACCATAGCGGACTCTGTGAGGCAACGGTAAATCCCCTCTAAACTATCCTTTTCAATCGGAATCACATAACAGTTGGAGAGGGTCGGCCGGCGTTTTGCATCTACGCGGCCTGCGCCGTGCATCACGCGCCCCCCGGGCAAAAACTTATAATTGAATAAAACGGTAAAGTATTTTTTAAACCAATAGTCCGAATCTTTTTCGACCGACGACATGGCTTTCGCGATGCGGTACCAAAGATGCAAAGGTCCGGTTTCTCCCGGCGCTAAATATTTTGCTTTCAGGACATCGCACGCCAGTTTATTCTTGGGATAATAGGCGGCGGAATCGCTGGCTATTTTTACCTGCGCTTTATCAAATTTATCCTTGAAATCGTTTTGTATGAGCTTGATAAGCTCTGCGCCATCCAAAATAATAGGACGCCCGTTCGAACTGCTTTTTTCGGTACTCTCGGTGCTGTCGCCGGATGTTAAACTCCCGGCACCAGATTGACTGGTTACTTCCATGGCGGTCTCCCGAATTTAATAACATCTTATTAAAGTAAAATTCCGAGGATTATAATACAACATTACAAAATAAATGTCAAGTTAAAAATACAAAATATAGTACTTTTTGTAAACATAACACACTATAGATGGTGTTTTTGCGGATAATGTGGCTTCCGGTCAGGTTCTAAAAATACCTTGACTCAGGGTGAAATTATATTTATATTAATTGTTTGTTTTTAATATAGATTGGCACTGATTTATAGTATCTATTCAGCCTTTAGACTGGAGTGCAACGCTTTAGCGTTGCAGTTTTCATCGAAACAGAGCAAAACTAAAGTTTTGCACTCCGAAGCTTCTCACGCCTGAATAGTTACGATTTATAAGGCGTTGAAAGGTGACTGACGAGGAATTGATGCAGCGCACGCTCAAACTTGCGGCAAAAGGACGGGGACGAGTCAGTCCCAACCCGATGGTCGGAGCGCTTGTGGTCAAAGATCAAAAGATTATCGCGCGCGGTTATCATTCCTATTTCGGGGGCCCGCATGCGGAAGTTGTCGCGTTCAGCAATTCACGAGCCGGCGTTAGAGGGGGAACCTTGTATGTGAATCTCGAACCCTGTTCCCACTATGGAAAACAGCCGCCGTGTAGCGAGAGGATTGTCGAGGTTGGAATCAAGCGAGTCGTGATCGGAACGCCGGATCCGAACCCATTGGTCAATGGCAAGGGTATTCGATATCTGCGCGAACAAGGCATCGAGGTCGAGACCGGGGTTTTGGAGGAACGCTGTCAAGAGCTCAACCGTTCGTTTTTTAAGCACGTCGCCACTGGACAGCCTTTTGTCACGTTAAAAATTGCGCAGACTATCGACGGCAAGATCGCCGCTCGCAACGGTCAGCCCGAGTGGATCACCTCTTCTGCTTCTCTAAAAGTCGTTCATAAAATGCGGGCGGAAAATGACGCCGTATTAGTCGGGATCGGAACCGTGTTAGCAGACGATCCGCAGCTCACGGTGCGGCTGGTTCGAGGCCAGAATCCGAAGCGGATCGTGGTAGATAGCCAATTGAGAATACCTCTGGAGTCCACTTTATTAACGGATGAATTCGTTTCCAAAACCATAGTCGCAACGACTGAACTGCCTTCGAAGGAAAAAGCAAAGCACATTGAACAGCGCGGCGCATCGGTTTGGCGTGTGCAAAAGAACGCCGCCGGTCGCGTGGATTTGGAAGCCTTATTGACTAAAATAGGACAAGAGGGGATCACGTCTTTGTTAGTCGAAGGCGGCAGCGAGATTTATTCCTCATTTTTGAAAGCAAAGCTTGTGGACCGGGTGGCCATTTTTATCGCTCCCAAAATATTGGGGGAGGGCGTCAGCGCGATTCAAGACCTCGGAATCAGCAGCGTTGCCAATAGCCTTCTACTCAGAGATTTTCAGAAAAAACGAGTGGGCCCGGATATTTTGCTCACGGGCAATTTGTTACTCAGTTGACTGTTTCTCTTTGACGGGTACGCTCAGCACAATTCTATCTTGCTGCAAAGGAACAAATAATAGGCACTATATCGTTTTGTGTGTGTAAACATTTTAGAAAAAAATAAACCAGGGATTCACCCGCAAGATAAGAGTTAGGCCGAACAAACACTAGTACGCGAAGGAAGATACCGTAACTGTTTTTTTGGGGAATTCGCGTCCGCATTGTTCAAATCAAGTTCATTTAAAATTCGAAAATTAGGCATGCAAACAGTGAGATTTGTGCGACATAAGAAAACTGCAAAGGTTAAAAATAGTTGAATTAATTTGAAATCGTTGTTATATTACTTTTCACTAGTGTCCGGTTAAAAGTTGAATAAATTCAATTGTTTAGAAGAATCAACAGTCAAGTTTAGATTTGGGTTTCTCGTAACCATTTGTAAAATATCAACTTCATCAAAGGTTGACGTTCCGAGAATATCCAAAAAAGTGTAAAGTGAAATGTCCAGCTTCATCCGTTCTCTCAGGATGGCCGAGAGGACGTAGACGCAGATGGCGATCCAAATTTGTGTTTTCACAGCGTTTTCCGAAGTTGGTGGCGAGCATTTGGGAGACAGAGGTTTGGGTCGCAGACGCTCCTACACATCTCATTCACTTCGACGGCGAGAGATTTCTTGGGCCTTACGAGGAGTAAAAAGGACTATCAGCTAATGTTCACTGGAATAATTGCAGAAATCGGGAGGGTTGGTGACTGTTTTACCAGACAGGGTGCGCTGCAGCTTACCATTGCGGCCTCTGAGGTTGCAGACGATTTGCAGGTTGATGACAGTATTTCGGTCAGCGGCGTCTGCTTAACGGTCATCGAACGCGCCAACGGGCAGTTCAAAGTCGAAGCGGTTTCGGAAACGCTTCAGAAAACAAAGCTGGGAGATGTGTCGAAAGGAAGCGCTGTGAATCTGGAACCGGCCTTACGGTTTTCCGATAGAATAGGCGGGCATTTGGTACAAGGCCATGTCGATGGGGTCGGGCAGGTGACCGGAGTACAGCCCCAGGAAGGAGGGAGGTTGCTGAAAATTAAAATTCCCGAATGTTTGCTGAAATATGTCATTTCCGAGGGTTCGATTGCACTCGACGGCGTCAGCTTGACCGTGGCGCGGCTTTATGAAAATGAAATCACCATTTCGCTCATTCCGCACACGCTGCAGAAAACGACGCTGGCGGATTTAAAAGTTGGGAATAAAGTCAATATCGAAGTTGATTTGATCGGGAAATATATTGAAAGCCTGATGTTAAAGGGAAAGAAAGACGGGCTGACATTTGAAAAATTACAAAAAATGGGTTACGAATAAAATGCCAACAGAACAAAGTCACGTATTTGATAAAATAGAAGATGCGATTGCAGAGTTTCGTCAGGGTAAAGTCCTGATCGTTGTCGATGATGAAGATCGTGAGAACGAAGGCGATTTTATCGTTTCAGCTTCCCTGGTGACCCCTGAGAAGATCAACTTTCTGGCGACCCACGGCCGGGGCTTAATCTGCGTTCCGATGACTGGAGAGCGGGTGGACCAGCTTGATCTGCATCCGATGGTCAACCGGAACACGGAGAAACTGAGCACCTATTTTACGGTTTCCGTGGACGCCAAAAAGAATACCACGACCGGCATATCCGCTTTCGATAGATTCGAAACCGTCAAAGCCCTCATCGATCCCCAAACGAAACCCGATGACTTAGCACGTCCCGGGCATATTTTCCCGCTTCGCGCTCGCGAGGGCGGTGTGCTGGTGAGAGCCGGACACACGGAGTCGGTTGTGGATCTCGCTAAGATGGCCGGATTGCACCCGGCCGGGGTGCTGTGTGAAATCATGGATGACGACGGAAGAATGGCGCGCGTTCCGAAACTTTTTGAAATCGCACGTAAGTTTGAGCTGAAGATCATCACGATCAAAGATCTTATCGAATACCGTCGTCACAACGAAATCATCGTACAGAAAGAAGTGACGACAAAATTGCCTACAGAGTACGGGTTTTTTACTCTCTACCTCTACAGCAGTAAATATGACAACCAGCATCATTTAGCGCTTGTTAAAGGAGAAGTGGGGGACGGGAGTCCCACTCTCGTGCGTGTGCATTCCCAATGCCTCACAGGCGATATTTTAGGGTCATTACGCTGTGACTGTGGCCAACAATTGCGAGAAGCCATGCGAATGATCGATCAGGAGGGCAAAGGAGTCGTTTTATACATGCGGCAAGAGGGGAGAGGTATTGGCTTGGAAAACAAAATCAAGGCATACGAGCTGCAAGACCAAGGAAAAGACACTGTTGAAGCAAATGAAGCTTTGGGGTTTAAGGCGGATTTGCGTCATTATGGGGTAGGCGCTCAAATTCTACACGACTTGGGCATTCGAAAATTGCGCTTACTCACGAATAATCCGAAAAAAATCGTCGGTATCTCCGGGTATGGTTTGGAAGTTGTTGAACGCGTTAAAATCGAAATTCCGCCCAATAAGGTCAATTCAAAATACCTGGCGACAAAACGCGACAAATTAGGCCACATGCTGAGCTTTGTTGACGATGAGTCTGGCAATCATAACAAAGATGAAGAGCGCGTCGAATCCGCTCACTAATTTAACCTGAACTATTCATAAAAAAATTTAACGCAGAGTTCGCCAAGCACGCTGAGTTACGCAGAGAAAATCTTAAACATCTAATATTATGAGAGTTAGGCGTTGACATGGAAGACTTCTGGAAGGCAAATCACCGCTCTCTGCGTCCTTTGCGTTCTCTGCGTTTAGAACTTGATTTTTCGTCGATAACTGCGTAACATGTTATATATTAATACGTTAGGGTTTACTCCAACAGATCTTGTGAATAATCCAGGTTAAGATAGATAGAGGAGGGAAATGGGAAAAATATTCGAAGGCCAGCTTTCCGCAAAAGGGAGAAGGTTTGCAATTGTTGTCGGACGTTTTAATAGTCTCATCTCGAAACAGCTTTTAGAGGGCGCGATCGATTGCCTGAAACGACACGGGGCCAAAGAGACGGATATTGACGTTGCTTGGGTTCCCGGTTCGTTTGAGCTGCCTCTGGGCGCGCAAAAAAATGGCTGGCTCAAAGAACTACTCCAGCGTGATTTGTTTAGGCGTTTTGATCCGGGGACACACGCCCCATTTCGATTTTATTGCTGCGGAGGCGACCAAGGGAATTGCACAAGTCGCTTTTGACAGCGGCATTCCCACAACCTACGGTTTGATAACAGCAGACACCCTGGAGCAGGCCCTGGAACGCGGCGGTTCAAAAGCAGGTAACAAGGGATGGGAAGCAGCTCTGGCAGCAGTTGAGATGACCGACCTTTTTCAACAATTGTCAAAATGAACTAACTTGTATAATTCATAGCCACCAAGACACGAAGACTCAAAGGATTCACAAAGTTTTCATTTATTATGAGTTCAGAACTCAACATATGAGATTAGTTTCGCAATTCAAAAGTTTACACTTTTTCGGTTTTCATTTTTATGCAAAATATTTTTCAAGCCACTGATTGACACGGATTAAACACTGATAAAAACAAAGTTTAAAAATTAAAGATTTTTTCTCAAATTTATTATTTTGCCAAAAAATCATTTTGCCTATAATCTTTAGACTGAATACTAAACTGCTTTTTTATTATACAACTTCAATAAACGGGCTTAATTTGTATTTTTATCCGTGTCAAACAGTGTTAATCAGTGGCTGAATATTTTTTTTGTAATAGAGTCCTTTTTGGTTGCGGCTTCGCCGCGCTAGGAATAATCCAGGCTAAAAAAGATAAATATTTGATGCAGAGAAAACTTCTTATTTTCAGTGGGTTTATCCTGGTTTTATGCGTTTTTATGACCACCGGTCTTTCTCAAGTTCTGGAATGGAAGAGCTTTACGAATATCGGCACGATCAGAGATATCGTCATTGGCAACGGCAGCGTTTGGAGTGGTTCGAATGGCGGAGCTATAGAATTTCAACTCGAGAATGAAACGATAAACACGTTTTCCAACACGGAAGGACTTGCTTCGAACCAGGTCGTTGCGGTTGAAATCGACCAACACGGCACAGTTTGGTTTGCCCTTTTTGACGGCAGGCTGAATCGTTATTTCCCCGACACCGGAGAGTGGGATGTAATCGTGGATTATCTGGACCAAATAATCACCGATCTGGTATCGTTTGGAGATTCCCTTTACGTGGGACTCGATATCGGCGTCAGTCTTTATACGATAGACAAACAGGAAGTAAAGGAGACGTATGTCAATTTTGGTTTGTCGGGTGGGGCCTTGGAGAAAATCGGCGCGAACTCGGTTTTTATCGACGGGTTAGATATCTGGGTGGCGACGGACAAAGGCATCGCACAATCTTCGTTAAGCTTTTCGAATTTGCAAGCTCCGGCTAATTGGAATCAATACGATACCGGCGACGGCCTGCCCAGCAATACCGTGAACAAAGTAATCGTGCTGGAATCCGTGCCTTTTGCTGCGACGACGGCCGGTGTTTCCCGGCTCAACGGTGGCGTGTGGGAAAATGTCGGAAATTTAAACGCAAACGCCGCCGCCCTCGAAATCGTCGCCGCCAACGAATTCTTTCCGCAGCGAACGCTGGTGACGTTTACGAGCTCCGGTGTTTTTTGGCTCAATCCTGCGGGCCAGTGGCTCCGGTTGGGTTCCAGTCTTTTCGATGTGAGCGCACTCAACAGCGACGACGCCGGAAATGTGTGGATTGGCCGGAAAGAGAAAGGACTCGCGCAGTTTGATTTTGCCGGTGGAGTCTGGATATTGCACGAGACCAATAGTCCGGGCAGCAACAATTTTAAAAGCCTCACCTTGGACTCCAAGGGACGACTGTGGGCTGCCTCTGAACAAAGCGCCGGTCAGTCTGGCGGAATCCAGATGTTTGACCGGGAACAGTGGCGCCATTTTACCAAGGCGGATGGTTTGAAAAGTGAAGATCAACGCACTGTGATTGAAGACTCTGCCGGCAGAATTGTTTTTGGGAGCTGGGGGGGAGGCATGACGGTCTTTGAAGAGAGCGGTAACGGGTTTGAGATCATGCAAATCGACACGACAGGAGGACTCCTTGCCGGTTCCGTGACACCCGGGTTTGTGCTCGTGAACGACTTGGCTTTAGACCCGTCAGGAAATATTTGGGCGCTCAATCGTCAAGCCAATAACACACGTGTTCTTGTGGCTTTTACCCCGGATGGCCAGGTCGTCCATTTTTCTACGAATGAAGGCCTTCTCACGCCCTTTGTCCTTGCCGTTGAAGTTGACCGGGCCGGGCGGATATGGATTGGAACCGAGGATCGCGGTATCAAAGTTTTGGATTATAAAGGAACGTTATTTGACAAAAACGACGATGATTTCACCCAGGGGCTCAACCGCAACGAAGGACTGAACTCGAATAAGATCACAGCCCTGGTTGAGGACAAAGAGGGAATCATTTGGATAGGGAGTGAAGATGGCGTTAATTTTTGGCTTGGAGGTCAGCCGCAAAGGCAGGGTGGTCTGATCAACGAGTTTGTGAATACCATCGGCGTCGATGGACAAAACAACAAATGGTTTGGGACCGCAGGCGGCGTGACTGTTTTGAGCAGCGATGGCGTGACCTTGACACAGTACACCACCGGCAACAGCCCGCTTGTGAGTGGAGACGTTCAATCTTTTGCTTTTAACGAAGATACCGGCGAAGTTTGGATCGGGACGACAAACGGGCTGTCCAGGCTGCAAACGCCGTTCACTGCGCCCAAAGAAGACCTCAGTCTTTTGACCGGGTATCCAAATCCATTTATTCTCGAGGCCGCCGGCCGGGTCTTTACGATTACCAATCTATCGCAAAATACCAGCGTTGTTATTTATAGCTCCGCCGGTGTTCGCATCCGCTCTTATCAAACCTCCGATATTCAAGGGGCGCAAGTTTTCTGGGATGGCCGGGATGAGGACGGAAATCTGGTGTCAAGCGGCATATTTGTTTTTCTGGCTTACACCGGGGGCAATGTATCGGCAACCGGGAAAGTTGCCGTGATCAAGCGGTAAAAAATCTGTCATCTATGTATCGTTTTCGACCATGCTAAAATCTCTGTATGTAAAAAACTATGCTTTACTTTCTGAAATTGAGATTGAATTCGGTCCGGGCTTTAATATTTTAACCGGTGAAACCGGCGCTGGAAAATCCATCATTATCGGCGCGCTCGGAACCATCCTCGGAGAGCGCGTAGATATGAGCATGTTACGCCCTGGAAGCGCAAAAGCGGTGATCGAAGGTGTTTTTACGTTCTCTCAAGGCCAGCAACAATTGCGGCAGTTTTTACATCAGCACGAGTTGTCGCAAGAAGACGACCAGTTGATCTTACGTCGCGAAATTTATGACAATTCCCGTTCGCGCGCTTTTATCAACGATTCACCGGTTCAACTTTCTGTTTTGCAACAGGTCAGCGACAGGCTTGTGGATCTTCACGGCCAACACGAGCACCAGTCACTCCTTAAAGTTCAAAACCATCTTTCCTTTCTCGACGAATACGGCGATTTTGCTGCGGAGCAGAAGCGGGTCTTTGAGAAGTACAAAGAATTACAAGAAATGCATTCGAAATTGAACGAATTGCAGAAGCAGCAAAAAAGCGTGGCAGAAAAACGGGAGCTGTACTCGTTCCAAATTCAAGAGATTGATAAGGTCAACCCTTCGATGGATGAAGAAGAAATTCTTTTGAAGGAAGAAAAAGTTGTGCGTAATAGTGAACGTCTCTTTGGTTTGACCGATGAACTTTATAAATTGCTTTACGAAGATGAACATTCGGCGTATGATATTCTCAGCCGCGTCGATAACAGGTTTCAGGAGCTTCACGAAATTGATGAAAGTTTTAATGGTTACTTACGGGAGTTGAATAGCGCGCGAATCACGATAGAAGAAGTGTCAAAGTTCTTACAGAGCTATAAATCAAAAATTGAATTCAATCCGCAGCGTATAGAAGACATACAGAACAGAATATCTGAGTTGTCCGGTTTAAGAAAAAAGTTTGGCACGTCGATTCATGAGATAATAAAACACAAAGAGGAGCTCAAATCCGAACTTGCGAATTTAGAAAACATCGACCTGAGCGTGAATGATCTCTCAAAGGACATCGCAGCAGAGAAAAAGCTTTTTTCCGAATTATGTTTGGACTTGAGCCGGAAACGCAAACAGGCTGCCGAGAAACTACAGGTACGCATCCCCGAAATTCTCATGACCTTAGGAATGTCTAACGCACGTTTCAAAGTCGCACTCGAGTATCAAGATGATCCATTTGGGTGGGTATGCTTTCAAGACAAGAACTTCTATCGTGCTTCTGAATCTGGCATAGATTTTGCTGAATTCATGATGTCCGCCAATAAAGGAGTTGACTTACGGCCTCTGGCAAAGGTCGCTTCAGGGGGAGAAATTTCGAGGATTATGCTTGCATTGAAGTCCGTTTTAGCAAACCAGGGTCGTATTCCTGTTTTAATTTTTGATGAAATCGATAGCGGTGTTTCAGGAAGAGTCGCCCAATCGGTTGGACGCAAACTCAAAGATTTGTCAAGATTTCACCAAGTGATTTGTATCACCCATCTTCCACAAATTGCAAGCTTAGGCGAACATCATTTTTCTGTTGTCAAGAGGGAACAAAATGCAGAGACTGAAATTTCAATAAATAAACTCGGTCCGGATGAAAGAACCGCAGAAATCGCAAAACTGTTAGCCGGAGAAAAAGTCTCCGAGGCTCATTTGAACAGCGCTCGTGAATTATTGCAAGAAGCAGTATCTTAATGTTTGGAAGATACGTGTCACGTGGATAAAATAGTCATAAACGGCCCTAATGAACTGAGAGGGAAAGTCGCTATCAGCGGTGCCAAGAATGCGGTGCTGCCGATTATGGCGGCAACGCTGCTTGCATCGGGACAGTTTGAGATTAGCAATGTACCCGATTTGAGAGATGTGAAAACCATGGCGCACCTTCTGCGCATTGTCGGTGCAAGGGTTGATTTTTCTGATCACACCTTGAGAATTGATACGAGAAACTGTAATTTTTTTGAAGCTCCGTATGAATTGGTCAAAACGATGCGAGCTTCCGTTTATGTTTTGGGTCCTTTAGTCGGACGATTCGGGGAAGCTAAGGTTTCCCTGCCAGGCGGCTGCGCGATTGGGACTCGCCCCATTGATTTACACATCAACGGTTTAAAAAAGCTTGGGGCGGAAATAACTTTAAAAAGTGGTTATGTCATTGCTCATGCCAAGAAACTCAACGGTGCACAGATAAATTTTGACTTCTCGAGTGTTGGCGCAACCGGAAATGTGCTCATGGCGTCTGTTTTGGCAAGCGGTCGCACGGTCATCGAAAATGCTGCTCGTGAACCGGAAGTCACGAACTTGGCGAACTTCTTAGTTGCAATGGGAGCGGATATTTCGGGAATCGGGACAAACCGGCTGCAAATCACTGGCGTCCAGAAATTAGTTGCAACAGATTTTGATGTCATCCCTGACCGTATTGAGATGGGAACGTTCCTGATTGCAGGCGCTATCACAGGCGGCGAAATTGAGTTGAATTCGGTTCAACCCGGGTTGGTAGGAAGCCTGCTCGGGAAATTAAAAGAATCAGGAGTTTATATTGAAGAAGGCGCCTCGACGATTTACTGCAAAGCTCCACCCCGGGTGCAGTCGGTTAATATTACCACCTCTTCTTATCCGGGATTTCCGACAGATTTGCAAGCACAGTGGATGGCGCTTATGTGCTTTGCACAAGGCAGCAGCGTCATGACCGATAATATATTTGTCGATAGATTTATGCACGTGGCAGAATTACGGCGTCTGGGGGCAGAAATAAAACTGAATGAGAACGTGGCAGTCGTCGCTGGGGGCAGCGATCTCAACGGCGCTCAGGTGATGTCTACAGACTTAAGAGCCAGCGCTTGTTTAATTTTGGCAGGCCTCAAGTCGCAAGGTCGCACCGAAATTTTGCGAGTGTATCATTTAGATCGGGGTTATGAGTCTATTGAAAAAAAATTACAGGCGCTTGGGGCAGATATTCGGCGTGAAGAGGGGGGATACTAAAAACGTCCGAAATTGAAAATTTTTCTTGAATTTAAGGATGAATTCATTAGATTTTATAGTGTTGTATGTTGTATTAGTAAAGGAGTCTTCATCATGTCAAAAATAAAAAATGTTTTAGGTACGTCACTCATCTCATTTCTATTAGTGATTTGGGGACTATTCATGGTTTGCAGCGGCAGGGTACCTAACATGAATCTGGATGATGATTTTGCTTCGATTGAGGATGACTACGGAGATCGAGAAAGAACGGACTTAATAGAACAGCTTGCCATGCTGGATGAAGAGTCGACGAATTTAGAAGACAATCAACGAGCTGAGATTCTCGAAGCTCTTGGAGTCGATCCCGAGGGGGCGGATATCAGCTCCAGACCGGAAGAGGACTTTTTGACCGAAGAGTTGTTTTTGGATTTAGAGGTTGAAATTGCTGAGCTTGAAAAAATATCTCGAAAAAGATCCAATATGATCGATAGCTTAAATTTAGAACTGCAAGAATCCGATTACAGAATTTCAGCTCTCCGTAATATCGTTGGAGATGAGACTCCACAATTTGCATCCACGAAAACTCGTACCGCCCCCAAATTAACGTTTAGTAACGGGACGGCATCCGAGTACGAATTATCCTACCAAACGGCCTTGAACGACGTATATGGCCGCAACTATCGAACTGCGATTACAAAATTTCGGAGCTTGTTGAAACTGAGCGATTCCGCGAATTTAGCCGACAACTGCCAATACTGGATAGGTGAGTGTTATTATGCGATGAAAAACTATGAGACGGCGATTGCAGAGTTTGAGAAAGTTTTTGCATTTGAGAATAATAACAAAGCCGATGACGCCCAATTTATGATTGGCATGAGTTACTTAAAAAGCGGCGATCAGAGTCTTGCACAAATGGAATTGAGCACGTTATTATCCTTTTATGAAAAAAGTGAGTATGCAACACGCGCCGAACGTCAACTCCTGGATCTGAATATTTAGCTTGCATACCGGTTAGGGGTTCACGCATTAGCGTGCTCTTTTTGCGGTAATTCAAAAAAATAGCGTCTCCCATCCTTTTCGTATATTCCCAGCGTGGAGAAGCCGCATTTGAAGCTATCAGCGGTCAGCTAACAGCTTTCAGCTTTTTAGGGCTGCGAGGCTGTCCAAAAAGGGGAAAAGATGTCTTTGCTAGGAGCAAAGCGACGAAGCAATCCCCCGCTTTTAGGCATAAAACTAGGAGATTGCTTCGCTTCGCTCGCAATGACATTTGACTTTTGGGACCGCCCCATTGAAGTGACACAATCACTTCACTCCAAATCAGGAGTTCTACCTGGAGTGCATCGACTGTGTCACTGCTGTTTTTTAAAGCTGAAAGCTGACGGCTGAAAGCTGTAGGCATGCACAAAGTGTTACCCACAACATTTTGTGCATCATTTTTCTACAACCGCAATTTATTACTTGACTTCTATCTCAAAAATATTATTTTCATCTCTTGTAATTTTTCCCTTTTATGTTAAATTAATTTATGCCACAATTCATCCATCTTCACAATCACTCCCATTACAGCTTGCTTGATGGAGCCTGTAAAATAGACTCCTTGCTCAATGCAGCTTTAGAATGTGACATGCCTTCTCTGGCGCTCACGGATCACGGCAATATGTTTGGCGCTGTTGAGTTTTATAAGAAAGCGCGTCACGCAGGAATTAAGCCGATTATCGGTGTTGAAGCTTACGTGGCTCCGCATGGCCGTAAACAACGCAAATCCGACAAAGGGATTTCCGATACATCCTACCATCTGGTTCTGTTAGCAAAAAATAGAACCGGCTATCAAAACTTAATGCGCCTGGTCTCGATTGGCTATACAGAGGGTTTTTATTATCGTCCACGGATAGATAAAGAGGTTCTGGATCTCAACAAGGACGGTTTGATTGCCTTATCGGCCTGTTTGAAAGGGGAGGTCCCGTTCGCTATCGTCAATAAAGGTTACGACGAGGCTAAACGACTTGCTCTGGAATATCGAGAGATTTTTAAAGATGATTATTATCTGGAGATTCAGAACCACCGAATCGCCAAAGAAGATACCGCCCGGGAAGGGGTCGCGCGACTGGCTCAAGAACTGGGCATTCCGCTGGTCGCGACCAACGATATCCATTATTTAAAGCGCGAGCATTGTTCTCCACATGATGTTTTGATTTGTTTGCAAACCGGCAAAGATAGAGACGACCCGAAACGTTTACGATATACCACAGACCAAATTTATTTTAAGACGCCTCAAGAAATGGTGGAGGCATTCCCGGATTATTCTGAGGCATTGAGCAATACATTCGACGTTGCAGAAAAGTGCAACCTCGATTTGGATTTCAAGACCACGTATTTACCGAATTTTACATTACCAGAAAATGGCAAGGCACAAAACTTAGAAGATTATTTGGAACAGCTTGCCTATGAAGGGGCAAAGCAAAGGTATGAGTCCATCACGCCGGAAGTCGAAGAACGTCTCCGTCATGAGCTTGGAATTATCAATAAAATGGGATATCCCGGATACTTCTTAATCGTGATGGATTTTATCAATTATGCACGGAGCTGTGGGATTCCAGTCGGACCCGGTCGTGGTTCTGCCGCCGGTAGCTTGGTCTCTTATTGTTTGCGAATTACCAATATCGACCCTTTAAAGTATAACTTAATCTTCGAGCGGTTTTTGAATCCGGAGCGGGTTACCATGCCGGACATTGACATCGACTTCTGCTACGAGAGACGGGATGAAATCATTCACTACGTCAAGCAAAAATACGGTGAAGAGAATGTAACCCAAATCATCACATTCGGAACCATGGCCGCCAGAGCGGTTATCCGGGACGTCGGGCGTATATTGAAGATTCGGTATGGTGAGGTCGATAAGATAGCAAAAATGATCCCACCCATTCCCAACATGACCCTTACGAAGGCTCTTGAAGCCGTACCGGACATGAAAAAGTTGTCCGGTCAGGACGAAATTTACAAGCAGTTACTGGAATATTCAAAAGTCCTGGAGGGTTTGGCGCGCCATGCCTCCACACATGCGGCCGGCGTCGTCATCACCCCTGACGAATTGACGAATTACACGCCACTGTATAAATCTTCGCAAGGCGATATCACGACTCAATATGATATGCGATGTCTCGAGGATATCGGCGTCCTCAAAATGGATTTCTTGGGACTGCGAACATTAACCGTTATCGACAAAACCGTAAAGAAGCTGCAAGAACAAGGAATTGATGTCGATATTGAAAACGTCCCTCTCGATGATTCGGACACCTACAAACTGTTTTCGAATGGCGAGACGGTTGGGATTTTTCAATTTGAAAGTTCCGGAATGCGCGAATATTTGAAAAAACTCAAGCCTCAGGTTTTCGACGATCTCATCGCCATGAACGCCTTATATCGCCCTGGCCCGATGGACTGGATAGATGACTTTATTCAAAGAAAACATGGCCAAAAAAGCATAGAGTATTTACATCCTTCACTCGAGCCCATTTTAAAAGAAACCTACGGCATTATTGTTTATCAAGAGCAGGTCATGCGAATTGCAAGTCAGTTGGCTGGTTTTAGTATGGGCAAAGCTGATTTATTACGGCGCGCTATGGGCAAGAAGAAACCTGAGCTTATGGCGGAGCAACGCTCGTTGTTTCTTGCCGGCTGCAAGGAAAACAACATTCCTCAGGATTCGGCCAATAAAATTTTCGATATGATGGACAAATTCGCTGGCTACGGATTTGTTAAACCGCATTCCACATGTTATGCGTTCATTGCGTTTCAAACCGCCTATCTAAAAAAACATTATCCAGCGCAGTTTATGGCTTCCACGCTTTCCAGCGAAATGGGGAGTACAAACCGGGTTGTGATTCTGCTTGAAGAGTGTAAACGTATGGGGCTCAAAGTTCATCCACCAGACATCAATATGAGTTACACCGATTTTGTCGTCAAAGATGACGGTATTCGATTCGGACTTGGCGCAGTTAAGAATGTCGGCAAAAATGCTATTGCGGCCATTGTTCAGGAAAGAGAAAATGGCGGTCCGTTTACAAATATTTTTGAGTTTTGTGAACGATTGGACTCCCGTCAAATCAATAAAAAAGTACTCGAGAGCTTAGTGCAGGCCGGCGCAATGGATTCCCTCGAAGGGCATCGCGCTCAAAAACTTCTTTCAGTTGAAGCGGCGATGAGTCTTGCGCAATCCGCACAATCGCAGCGACAACGAGGACAAACCACGTTGTTTGATGAATCCGATACGGTTTTTCAATATCCCCAACTTCCTGTTACAGCGGAATGGAATAGCTCTGAAACCCTGACCTACGAAAAGGAGATGCTGGGATTTTACTTGTCCGGCCACCCGCTGAATCGATATAAAAACGAAGTCACTATTTTCTCGACAGTGACTTTGGAGGCGATCAACAATTTGCCGGATGGCACACGTGTCAAAATCTGTGGGATCGTAACCGAATGTAAGAGCATTCAGGATCGTAAAAATAATACGATGGCGTTTGTCACAGTAGAAGATTTTTTTGGCTCGATCGAAGTCATCGTTTTTTCGAAAGTCTATAACAACTATCACGAATTTCTTGGAACGGATTCTATGATTATGGTGATAGGCCGCACCAACATGAAAGATGAAAAAGATGTTAAAATATTGTGTGACGAAATCGTGCCCTTAGAAGATGTGTGGGAACGTTACGCAAAGAATCTTTATTTAACGATGGAATTAGCCGGCGTCGATGATCCTGTTCTGAATCAAATCACGCAGATTGTTCGTCAAAATCCGGGTGAGTGTAACCTTTTTATTAATCTAAAAGTACGAAACAAGTCCAAACAAACGATAAAATCAAAATCGATGAAAGTCAATCCAGCCCCTGATGTAATCATGAATTTGCGTTCCATTTTAGGCCAAGATAACGTACAGATGGAAGGTTAATATTAAAGAGCATGGTTATTTCATTTTTAAGAAAGGAGTGAAAGGATGCAAAAAATTTTTGAAAGAGTTAAAAAAATCATCCTCGACCCAAAGGGTGCTTTAAATGAGGTCAAGGATGAAGAGTTCGTGGTTATGGATTTCATGAAGGAGTATGTCGTTATTGTGGGTGCGATTCCCGCCGCCTCCATGTTTATCGGATTGATCGGCAGGTTCAACCTTTTCGTCGTTCTGATGTACGCAGCGCTTACTTACGGCATCGGTGTGCTCATGGTCTTTGTTTTTGGCAAGATTATTGACGCGTTAGCGTCTTCATTCAATGCAACAAAAAATGATTTGAATGCTTTCAAGCTATCCGCTTATACTTACACGCCTTTCTTCGTCGCCGGTATTGCAAACATCAATCCGGCTCTCTCTTTCCTGTCACTCGTGGGCTTGGCATACGGTCTTTACATTCTTTATATGGGAACGCAAACTTTGATGCAAGCGCCGCAAGAGAAAGCCGTCCTGTATACTGTCGCGGCCATTGTCATTAACGTGGTGATAAGTGTGATCCTTTACACGATTGCCGCGACCCTTACGGGTATTGGTTTCTTCGTCTCGAGCTAAGTAGGGGTTGACCGAAAATTCATATCACGCCCGGTCATTGCGAGGCGTTTTTTGCCGAAGTAATCTCCTTCTGTACCTAATACGGAGATTGCTTCGCTGAGAAGCGCTCGCAATGACAGCAAGGGGACAACCGGCTTTGTAAGATTGTCCCCTTAGTATGTTTTCAAAAGCACCAACCCTTCCAATTTCAAATCAAGTAATTCTTCTCTGGGCTTTTCCGGAACATTCACCTGCACTGGAAAAAAGTTGAGTGTTTTTTCCCTGCATTACATTCATGTAATTCCAAATTGAATGATCTTAAGTAAAAATGAAATACTGTTTCAACAATCTATACGCCTTAACAAGGGAATTAACAGTGTCTTAGATGCAATATACTATTTGTGGTATAGCCTTTGCTCTTTCATCGACAATCAGAAAATGGATTTGTCACAGTAAAAATGCAGGGACGTACCATGAAAAAGCTTATTCTTGTTTTGTCGTTTTTGCTGATATTTATTTTCACCTTGGTTTACAGTACAGAAAATGCGACCGTCATAAAAGTCAAAGGAGTTTATGGAATCATCGATAAAGGAGCCAATCAAGGTGTTCAACAAGGGCAAGAACTTTTTGTGAAACGGGTGACATCACAAGGAATTGTTAATATCGGCAAAGTTAGAGTGATCCGAACCACAGCTAATCGCGCCGCAGTCGAACAAATGACCACTAAGAAAAGACCGTTTCTGCAAAAAGGGGATCGATTGTCAGCGACCAACGTCATCAACGAAGCTGTCATTGAAAAGGCCGAATCAAAAAAAGAGCGTGACGCAGAGGCGCTAAGAAAAGCTTCAAGACAGCAATTCTCTGCTGAGAAAAAGGAACCGAAAGCTTTTTCAGGGCCCATGCGCACGCAGAAAGAGATCCCTGTTCCTCAAACCAAAGCGATTACGGCAAAAAGGTATCATCTTAAAAAGCCTTGGATAACTTTAAATGTCGGCGCGATAGTTCCAAGCGGGGGACTGGCAAATGAGTACGTCCCAAGCTTTAAGCTCGGTGGAAGCTATATGTTACCCACCGGAAGAAATATGAATATAGGGGTTGAAATTAATAAAACGTTTTTCGGTGTCTCCTCATTAGGATCTTCTCGTGTTATAGGCACGAGTACCGTTTCTTCCTCATCGGTTTTAGAAGGATTTGTACTGTTACAAAAATTCCTCGGAGATAACTTTTTTGTAGAAGCTGGAGGAGGTATATATCGTCCCAAAATTGAAGCTCTCTCTTCCGATGATATTAAATCGACATTTTCATCAACGAATTTTGGCGTCTTTGGAGGAGCCGGCTTCTACCTTCCGACCAGTCCTTATGCCGGAATTATGTTAAAAGGAAGAGTGCACAATTTTTTCTCACAGCAGGCTAGACAGTATTTCGGTTTGACCGGGGGATTTCGTTTTCAGGTTCATTAAATCCGGTTTATCCTGTTATCCTGTCAAAAAAAGATTAATTATCTGTGATAGGTTACGAGACGTGTGATGAGATGAAAAGAGGAATAAAAAAGGTCTCGGCATTCAAACAGGGGCCAGGCGAGATGCAGATTCAGAAATGCCGAGACCTCAATTTAAGGAGGAACATCTAAGTACTATAAGTTATCGTCCGTCTGTCCATTTTCTTTAAGTCCTTTTTAGAAAAATGCTCCGATCCATTCTGGGGCATTTTTTATTTCGCTATTTACTTGATTTTCCTTGACTAAATATTAAAAATTTCTTATTATAGTGCCTTAAAATTAGCATCCGCTAATTTTTTTTGCCTACACATAAATCAAGGACTTAAATGCCGACTGGAACCGAGGAATATCTTTTCAACTTTGGAAGTGTTTTCGTCTTCTTAATTTTCGGCTGCTTATTTGTGGCCTTAAATTTAGTCTTATCCCGTATACTACAAACACGCAACCCACACCCAACAAAGCTGAGTACTTATGAGTGCGGTGAAATTCCGGTTGGAGGAGGCTGGATTCAATTTAATATCCGTTTTTATGTCATCGCACTCATTTTTCTCATTTTCGAAGTGGAAATCGTTTTTCTTTTTCCATGGGCTGTTGTTTTTAAAAAGTTAGGGTTGTTTGCCTTCGTCGAAATGATGATTTTTGTTTTTATTCTTTTAGTCGGTCTCGCCTATGTTTGGGCTAAAGGAGACCTTGAATGGGATAAACCCGAAGAGGTTCCTGATCCTAACCTTTCACCCCTCCTCGTTGAAGAAGAACTTACCGAAGAATATGCTTCCTAAAGAGCCCTAAGTGGAGAAAGGAAAACGAAATAATTAATGCTTGAACTGGTACAGAGTGTAACAAACAGTCCGTCATTTTTGGGAAGTCTTCCTAAGTTAGCGATTGCAATCATTTTTATTTTCGCTGGGGCATTGATTCTGACGATATTTGCTGCGATTACAGCCTTGGTCGGAGTTTATTTAGAAAGAAAAATCTCTGCCCATATGCAGGACCGGGTAGGGCCGATGCACGTCGGGTGGCATGGCGTTGTCCAAACTTTAGCCGATGCCATTAAGCTTCTGATCAAGGAGGATATTGTCCCAAAAGCGGCAGATAAAGGACTCCATCTGTTAGCCCCTTTTATGGTTTTCACTGCAACCATCGCTGCTTTTGTTGTGCTCCCCTTTGGAAAAAGTCTCGTCGTCAGCAATCTGAATGTCGGCGTCCTTTATGTCATCGCGATTTCTTCATTTGTCGTCATCGGCATTATTTTAGCAGGATGGGCCTCCAACAATAAATGGTCGCTTCTCGGGGCAATGCGTTCCGCTGCACAAATCGTGAGTTTCGAGATACCTGCGTCTTTAGCAGTCGTCGTCGTCATCATGGCCGTCGGTTCGATGAATCTTCCGGATATCATCGCCTACCAGAGTGGCGGAATGTTTAGCTGGCTGATATTTAAATTCTTCCCCTTTAATTTGATCGCTTTTTTTATCTTTTTTGTCGCTTCGCTGGCAGAAGTGAACCGGGCGCCATTTGATATCCCGGAAGCCGAGTCGGAAATTATCGCCGGATTTCACACCGAATACAGCGGGATGAAATGGGCGATGTTTTTTCTGGCGGAATACGCGAACATGTTTTTAGTGGGTGCGATCGGAGCCATCTTGTTTTGGGGAGGGTGGCAAAGCCCGTTTGGAGAGTTTTTGAACAACGGCATTTTTCAAGTCTTATGGTTTTTTCTAAAAGTCTTCATCCTTATTTTTGTGCAAATTTGGCTACGGTGGACGCTGCCGCGGGTAAGAGTCGATCAGCTCATGTATACGAGCTGGAAAGTGCTGACTCCGTTTGCTTTTGTCGCGATGATCGGCGTCGGAATTTACATGGTGCTCTAATCTTATGTCTATGTTCGATATTATTTTTTATGCTATCGCTGCGTTGACCATCGTCTCTGCTACGAGCATGGTCTTTTCGAGAAACGTCATTTACTCTGCAGTCGGTCTGTTGTTTACGTTTTTAGGCGTCGCGGGGATCTATGTGCTGTTGTCCGCAGATTTTTTAGCTGTTGTACAAATCTTGATTTATGTCGGCGGTATCTTGATCTTGCTGCTTTTCGGCGTCATGCTTTCGCAGCGCGTCACAAACGTGGAGTTGCGAACAGGCACATTGCAAATCGTCCCGGCAGTGATTGTCGTTGGAGGCGTCTTAGTGATTCTTCTGCGAATTATATTCAACACCCCCTGGCAATCCAATACGGTGGAACATTTTAACCCTACGACGGAAAAGATTGGCACGCTGATGATGACAAAATTCTTGCTCCCTTTTGAATTCGTTTCCATATTGCTTCTAGCGGCTCTCATCGGAGCGGCTTTTATTGCGCGAAAGGAGAGAGTTTGATGTCCATTACCTTAACTCACTATTTAGCGTTAAGCGCAATTCTTTTTTCGCTGGGCCTGCTCTGTGTGGTGACCAAAAAGAATGCAGTGACGGTTCTTATGGGAGTGGAGCTGATTTTGAATGCTGCAAATATTAATTTTATTGCTTTTTCCAGATATGTTGAAAATGATTTGGACGGCCAAATATTTGCTATCTTTGTGATCGTCACCGCAGCCGCGGCCGCGGCGGTCGCACTTGCTATCGTCTTAAATCTTTATGAACGGCTTAAGTCAATTAATCTCGATGAAGCGGATTCATTAGCACGCTAATATTCTAATAAGAACTTTCGGAATCGCAGAAGATATATGATCATAACAAGCGCAATTATTATTTTACTCTTGCCGATATTCGCTTTCTCTATACAGATTTTTGTCGGCAAGCGCTTACCAAAACAAGGTGCATGGCTCCCGACAGGAGCGATGTTTATCGCGTTCCTTCTCGCTCTTTCGATTTTTATTCAGGTTTTGTCGGCTTACGATCCTGAATTTAAGATTACCCAAAGCTGGAACTGGATCGATTTTGGAGCAATTCAAGTCTCCTTCGGAATCCATGTTGACAACTTAACAGCTATCATGTTGGTTGTTGTGACTTTGGTGAGCTCTCTCATTCACCTGTATTCTACCGGTTATATGCACGGCGATCCAAAATACAGCCGGTATTTTGCTTATTTGGCGCTTTTTTCTTTCTCCATGCTTGGCTTGGTTTTAGCCGATAGTTTTTTCGTCATTTACTGTTTTTGGGAGCTGGTAGGGCTGTCATCCTATTTATTGATCGGGTTTTGGTTTGAAAAAGACTCTGCTGCCAATGCCAGCAAGAAAGCGTTTATTACCAACCGGGTTGGCGACGTTTGTATGTTGGCGGGCATCTTGATACTGTTTTCAACTTTAGGGACCTTTCAATTTGAAGAGGTTTTTCAGGGAGTCGCCGATGGACATCTTTCCGGAGGACTCTTGACCGCCGCTGGCATTTTGATTTTTGGCGGGGCGGTGGGTAAATCCGCTCAATTTCCTCTCCACGTTTGGCTTCCCGACGCGATGGAGGGCCCCACACCGGTGAGCGCATTGATTCATGCGGCAACAATGGTGGCAGCCGGCATCTATCTGGTTGGGCGCGTTTTTGTTCTTTTTACGGCGGATGCGCTCTTAGTGATCGCTTACATCGGAACCATAACCGCCTTTATGGCCGCGACAATCGCCATGGTTCAGACCGATATTAAACGGGTTTTAGCTTATTCAACCATCAGTCAGTTAGGGTATATGCTGGTGGGTTTAGGGACTGGCGGCTATACTGCCGGGTTATTCCACTTGACGACCCATGCCTTTTTCAAAGCGCTTTTATTTTTGGGCGCCGGCAGCGTCATACATGCGGTCCATACGCAAGAAATGCCCGAGATGGGCGGCCTGCGGAAAAAGATGCCTATCACGTTTTGGACATTTTTGATCGCGACTCTGGCGATATCCGGTGTTCCGCCGCTTTCCGGGTTTTGGAGTAAAGATGCTATTTTGGCTTCAGCCTTAGGCCTGGGGATAGAACACTCGCAGCACTTGATCATATTTATTATCATGACGTTTACTGCAGCACTGACGGCATTTTACATGTTAAGAATTGTCTATTTGACGTTTGCCGGCGAAGCCCGCGATCAAGAGAAATATCATCATGCCCACGAGTCTCCACTTTCTATGACCCTGCCGCTTTCTGTCCTCGCTGTTCTGTCTGTCGGGACGATTTGGTGGGGGTGGTTTGAGCATATCGTCGCCAAACCCGAGCTAGCGTCGTTTGCAAGCAATTTTATCGAGGGCGCCGCCGGACATGGGGAAGAACATGCAAACTCGGCTCATACGATAGCGCTTGTGCTTTCTATCGTTGCAGCCGGTTCAGGGATTGTGCTGGCAACAGCCACGTATTATTGGAAAAAAATCTCCCCTGACGCCTGGTCGGAACGTTTTAAGCCAGTTTACACGTTTTTCCTAAACAAATGGTATTTCGATGAGCTTTACAATGCGACGGCGATAAAAGCGACACTGTTAACGAGTCAGCTTTCGGCTGCCTTCGACCGAAAGGTTATCGACGGCGCTGTTAACGGAGTGGCGAAGCTGACCAATCGCATTGCAGTCTTTGAGGGGCGAATCGATCTGAGAGTGGTCGACGGTTTGGTCAATTTGGTCGGCAGAGTGGTCCACTTTTGGGGATCTCAATTGCGGGAAATCCAAACCGGGAAAATCCAAACTTATATTTTGATGGCTTTAGCCGGAGTCGTTTTGCTTTTCATCATTCAGCTTTTCTAACCAGTTAGGAGCGAGGTTAATAAAATATGGAAAAATTTGTACTAACCCTGATAACCTTTTTACCAATCGTTGGGGTTCTTATCCTATTACTCGTACCGAATGACAAAAAAAACGTCATCAGAGTTATTGCGGCTGTGTTTACGGGCCTTCAATTGCTGATTGCTATTTGGCTTTTTATCAATTTCGACCGTGGTACAACGGCGATGCAATTTACGGAACATTATAAGTGGATTCCCTCCTTTAATATCGACTATTTCGTCGGGATAGATGGCCTCAGCGTTCCCATGGTGCTCTTGACAGCATTTCTTTCTTTCATTTGCATTTTTGCTTCGTGGGGAATCAAAAAAGGCGTGAAAGGTTATTTTGCCATGTTCCTGTTGTTAGACACCGGAATGATGGGCGTCTTTTGTTCGTTAGACTTTTTCCTTTTCTATATATTTTGGGAAGTGATGCTTTTGCCGATGTACTTTCTGATCGGCATCTGGGGCTCTCCCTCGCGCGTTGATGACGACGGCATGGTGCGCGGCGGTCCTTATGCTGCCATTAAATTTTTCCTCTATACTTTGTTCGGAAGCGTTTTGATGCTGCTCGCGATGCTGGTTTTTTACTTCAACGTCAGCGACCCGGTAACCGGGGGACATACGTTTAATATGCTGCACATTATGAACCAGGCCAATCACGGAGGCGTGTTAGAAAACTTCGACATCCGGTTGATCCTCTATATCGCGCTCTTTATCGGTTTTGCGATTAAGGTCCCGGTATTCCCGTTTCATACCTGGCTGCCCGATGCACATGTGGAAGCGCCCACCGCTGTCAGCGTGATACTGGCCGGGGTGCTGTTAAAAATGGGGACTTATGGGATGCTGAGAATTAGTTTCCCCATGCTCCCGGATGCGATGAAATATGAGATGTTTGCCTACGGAATGGCGATACTCGGTTTGATCAACATTATTTATGGCGCTTTTTGTGCCCTGGCGCAAACGGATTTGAAAAAGTTGGTTGCCTATTCGAGCATAAGTCATATGGGAATTGTGTTGCTCGGGATGTCCGGGTTAACCTCCCTGGGTATGAACGGAGCGGTAATGCAAATGTTTAATCACGGAACCGGCACGGCCATGCTTTTCCTTTTGGTTGGCGTCATTTATGATCGCGCCCATCACCGTCAAATTGACGGATTCGGTGGTTTAGCGACGCGGATGCCTATCTATGCGGCTGTCGTCAGTCTCGCTTTTTTCGCCGGCCTCGGCCTGCCTGGGTTGTCCAGTTTTCTGAGCGAGGCGTTCTCATTCCTCGGCGCCTTTGGGTCGCAGATGTTCAATTTAAAGGTGATCACCATTATCTCAACAATCGGTATTGTCATCACAGCCGGCTACTTTTTATGGACCTTTCAACGCATGTTTATGGGCGAGTTGAATCCAAAGTATAAAGACTTGCCTGAAATCAACGGACGTGAATTGTTTACCCTTATCCCGTTGGGGATCGTCATCATTTTCCTCGGCATTTATCCTGCACCCTTGCTTGACCTGATAAAAGTATCTTTGAACAATATCGTTGAAGTCGTACTGAACTCGGGCGCAGCAACCGTCTTAGGAATGCAATAGATGGAATATTCTGCATTATTACAAAATAATCTCGATAGTTTAAGCTCTTTTGTACCGGAAATCATCCTTACTGCGCTGATTGTGGTGTTGATCATTGCGGATTTGTTCTTAAAAGAAGCCAAATCCCCCTGGACTTCCATTATTACGCTTATCGGTTTACTCGCGGTTGGCATCGCTGTCTATGCGCAATATGAAATGGATAGCCGCTCCCTGTTTAACGATATGCTTGCCCTGGATCCGTTTGCTTTGTTTTTCAAACTCCTTTTCTTGGCTTCGACAATTTTCGTTGTCTTTTTATCGATCGGGTCGATAGAACTTGCCGGAAGGCCGGTTGGAGAATACTTTACTTTAATTGTCGCGACTACACTGGGCATGTTTCTGATGGCCTCGGCGACAAATTTAATCACGATATTCATCGCAATCGAGACCGTGAGCGTCACCTCCTTCATTCTTGCCACTTATCTAAAAACACGCAGACGATCCAGCGAAGCCGGCCTAAAGTATGCTATTTACGGCGCCTTTTCTTCCGGATTGATGCTTTATGGAATTTCTCTCCTGTACGGTCTCACCGGAAGTTTAAATATTTATGAAATTAACCAGGTCTTATCCAACAGCAACCCAAACCCGCTGGCGCTTTTTATTTCCGTATTGCTCATTTTCGCGGGATTTGGTTATAAAATCGCCTCGGTTCCTTTTCACTTTTGGACTCCGGATGTCTATGAAGGGGCGCCGACGCCGGTAACCGCTTTCTTTTCGGTTGGGCCCAAAGCAGCAGGTCTTGCGATGCTGATTCGGTTTTTTAATGTAGCGCTCGTCACCGGCGGAACAAATGGGGATGCTTCTGATTGGTATGCCATCACCGGTCTCGATTGGGCACAATTCTTAGCGGTCATTGCTGCAGCGACCATGACGCTCGGCAACTTGGTCGCCATCGTGCAAACAAATGTAAAAAGACTGTTGGCTTACTCCAGTATCGCGCATGCCGGCTATGCCTTGATGGGTGTGGTGGTTTTTTCACAACAAGGTATTTACGCAACCCTGTTCTACCTGGTGGTATATTATTTAATGAATATAGGCGCTTTTTTGGTTGTGATTACCAATCAGGATCTCGTCGGCAGCGAAAGCATTGAAGATTATAAAGGGCTTATATGGAGAGCTCCGGTTCCGGCTATTGCTATGTCGGTATTTCTTTTCTCCTTAACAGGATTGCCTCCAACAGCCGGGTTTATTGGAAAATTTTACTTATTTGCTGCTGTGATTAAAAGCGGTGAGGCTTTTTACTGGCTCGCTATTGTGGGTATCATAAACAGTGTCATATCACTTTATTATTATGCTCGTATTTTGAAAGCGATGTTTTTTGAAAAATCAGAGACAACAGAAACCTTCAAAATAGCTGTGTCTCCTTATTACATCACCCTGCTTGTGGTACTTGTCATTCCAACTATTTTGCTCGGTGTTTACTGGGCGCCATTAGCCGATTTAGCGAATTATTCGATCGAGTTCATCAGAACTCTCTAATCTTCACGCAGGAATAATGGCACATCTCTGCGTGTTTCTACAAGGTGAACATTAAAGGTTGTAAATAGGAAGTATCCTCTACATGCTATGAAGACACGGGCACTGCATACGAAAAGGACTTTTCTTTTTAGTCTTTTTACCTTGATTTCCAGCTCTTTCCTGTTTCTTGGAATTTATTCCCGAGCTCATCTAACGTCAAAATCTATTCCGGGCTCAGGACAAAATCGAAACGGAAAAAAAAACGCTACTTTTCTCACACTCAAACAAAAACACATTTCCAAGACTCGTGTTGCCTCTTTTTTCTCTCCGACAAGAAATAAGAATATTTCACCCGCCTACAAATCTTTAGAACAGATCGAATCCGATCTACGCTATCTACATCTGAAGTATCCGAAACTTCTTCATTTAGAGAAAATCGGGGAGTCTACTGCGCTGAAGCTGCCGATTTGGGCGGTAAAAGTTTCCAACAACGCGGCTTACCGGGAAGATGAGCCTAGAATTCTTTTTACAGCCTTACATCACGCCCGGGAGCCGATTGGCGCCAATATTTGTTTGAATATAATTGAATCGTTGTGCCGTGGTTACGGCGTTGAGCGAAATATCTCGAGATGGTTAAACCAGATTGAAATCTGGTTTGTGCCCGTTGTCAATCCGGATGGTTATAAATATGTCATCGACAATGACTTGGGCTTTCCCTGGTGGCGGAAAAATCTGCGAGACAATGATGGCGATGGTATCTTTAACCCCCTGTTTGATGGCGTCGATCTGAATCGAAATTATGACTATAATTGGCGGGAGGGCGGCGACGGCAAACTGAGCAGTTGGTTTTATCGCGGGGTGGCGCCGTTTTCAGAAGATGAAACCTTGAGTATTCAAACCTTGGCGATAAGAGAAAATTTTGTCATGGGCATTTCATATCATAGCTATGGAGAATCTATTCTGTTCCCCTGGGGAAATTTTGAGCGTCCGCCGGATCTTGAATTGATTATGGATATCGCCAGCAAGATGGCCTCCAGAATGACAAAAGAATCCGGCCGTGGGCGATATTCCATCCTTCCGCTCAATGGCCGCGTAGGACAAAGCTCTATTTGGATGTATGGCCAATTGCGGGTTTTGGACTATATTGTAGAGGTAGGAACGGACTATTTCCCCCCGGAAAATAAGATTGACTCGATACTTCACGAGCACCTGAAAAGCGCCTACTATTTGTTCGACCGAATGCTGCAGACCGGAGTCAAAGGATATGTTTTTGATCGCCAAACACGCCATCCCCTATTTGCAGAAGTAGAGGTTCGCGAACGTTCCGCACGCAATGTCCGCCCCAGGTTAACGGATTCCGAATTTGGGAGTTTTTACCGGCTCCTGAATCCGGGACATTATACGTTGGAAATCAAAAGTGAAGGGTATTATACGAAAATACTCAAGCGTGTGGAAATTAGGAAAAACCGGTTTGTTACCTTAAACGTGGGGTTGAGGAAACGGAAGATGAGCAATGGTACATCCCATTAAATATAACCAATCACAGGGGAGAATCAAAAAAGAGGAGTCATCCTGTAAATCCGGTGTATCCTGTTATCCTGTCATAAAAAGATTTCGGTTGCCATTAAATGATTCTATGCCCCCCTATACCGCTTTCTTCTTAAGTCTATCCTTTCGGTATTCAAGATCCTCTTTGTAATGCCGCCATTCCCCAAGCCTGTGCAATTCCTCGAGCACGCCCAGTTGTTTTAGCGCTTCTTCGACTAATTTTATTGCCCTGTCAGGTTCATTTTTCCGATGTTCTAAATATTTGGCGAGCTCGATATAGGGCAGCGGGTGATAGGGGTGAGAGGCAAGACATTCACGCCAAACTTGTGCCGCTTTTGACCAGTCCGCCAATTTCTTATAATTCAAAGCGATTCGAAACAGAATTTCTTTTTTGCGATCCGATGAATTTTTTGTCAGGTATCCTTCATAAAGGTCGTTTGCATCCTTAAATCGCTTTAGCGCTTCGTAAACTTTTGCTATAGCCAAAACCTGTCCTGACTTCACGCATTCCTGTAATGGATTTTCAAATATACGCAGCATTCTGACGAGAAGACCAACCATTGAAAGGATATCTTGCTGGTTGTGGTAAAAAATCGGTTTTAATGGATTCGGGTTGCCGGTTCGCATGTATTCGAAATAAATATGCGGAATTAAGTACCCGGGAATATCCCCTTGACGTCTTACCGCAAGGACGGCCTCTTCAGCGGTTCCTAACGAACAATCGGGAAGTTCATGTTTCCACAGACGACGCACAGCATGCAACAAGTCCAAATGGGCTAACCTGGTCAATGGAGAATTTATCCGGTGGTACACATGGCGCGATTCTAACAACGGCACATCGAAGCATTTACCATTGTAGCTAACGACGAATTCGTGGTTATCTACAACGCTATTGAGCTCATGCAGCAGAGGATGCTCTTCAGTGAAGTCGTTCATGAAGAACTGCACGATACGAAAAAACTCATTCTTAAAATATCCGATACCCACCAAAAATGCGAAGGTACCGGCGCCCCCGGAAAGACCGGAAGTCTCCGTGTCGATAAATAGACTTTTTTGCAAGTCAACTGAGGCCAGATCAGGGTTCTTTCCGACCAGGGGTAAAACCGCGGAAGGGGTCGTGAGTAACGCGCCTAATTCAACGCAACCTTGTTTAAAAGAGAGCGGAAAATCCTTTTCATAATAAAAAAAGGCGCCCGCGGGCGATTCCTTAACGACGCCATCAAGTACGTGCTCGATTTTTTCTCGAGGTCCGGAGACCGGTTCCGTTGCAGGAGAAACCTCCTGCTTGCGGTTAAGCGATTCGATTTGGCGTAATTTTTCCTTGATGTCCATCGGGAAGCAGCGGGTTATGACTTCCCTTTCCCTTTAACGGAAGTGAGGAAATGATCTACCAAATCGATCGGAAGGGGAAAGACAATGGTCGAGTTGTTTTCGGCTGCGACTTCGGTCAAAGTTTGTAAAAACCGCAACTGTATGGAGACCGGATCCACGCTCATGACCTTTGCCGCTTCAGCCAATTTTGCGGATGCTTGCAGCTCGCCCTCAGCATGAATGATCTTAGCGCGTCTTTCACGCTCGGATTCGGCCTGTCGTGCAATCGCCCGTTGCATTTCTTGTGGCAGGTCAACGTGTTTTATTTCCACTAAGGAGACTTTAATTCCCCAGGGATCGCTGTGACTATCGATGATTTCCTGTAAGCTGTTGTTTATTTGCTCACGTTCTGCCAACATTTCATCGAGCTCTGCTCCTCCCAGGACGCTTCTCAGGGTGGTTTGAGCCAACTGTGAGGTCGCATACAAGTAGTCTTCGACTTCTGTAATTGCCTTCGATGGATCCATGACTCGAAAATAGAGCACGGCATTGACCTTTACCGAAACATTATCTTTCGTGATCACGTCCTGAGAGGGGATGTCCATGGCAACTGTTCGCAAACTGACACGAACCATGCGGTCAACCACCGGGATGAGGAAGATGAGACCTGGTCCTTTAGCGCCCACCAGGCGCCCCAATCTGAAAATGACGCCGCGTTCGTATTCACGCAACACACGAATGGCGCTCGCTATAAGCATGCCTCCGAATACAACGATTAAATATAAGAATGGCATCTCAGTCCCTCCATTGATAATGATTAATTATGACTTCTTTTCGATTTTAAGTTTCAAGCCATCCACAGAAACAACTCTAATTTTTTCCCCCTTTTTTATCACGTCATCACACTCAGCGTTCCAAATTTCACCGTGAACTTTGACTTTTCCTTCCGAAGAAACTTTTGTTTGTGCGACGCCGAGCTCACCAATAAGTCCCTCTGAGCCTGTCGTCACTTTTTTGAAGTGGGTTCGGATAGCCAAAGCGAAAGCAAAAAGAAAAAAGGCGGCTGTCAGAATAACAGCGGAAATAATGGTCCCTAAAGAGATCGAAATGACCGGTTTAAATATATCCGGCGGATGCTCTATGAGCATCAGCGAGCCTAAGAACATGGCGATAACCCCTCCGATGGTCAGTAAACCGTAACTCGTAATTTTAACTTCCATGATAAACAGGACGACAGCGAGAAGGATGAGAAGCAGTCCCGAATAATTAACCGGCAGAATCTGAAACGCGAAAAAGGCTAATATAAGCGATAAAGCGCCTATCACGCCCGGAAAAACAGCGCCTGGGTTTGACAGCTCAAAAAACAGTCCTCCAAGACCTAATAGAAATAGGAGGTAGGCAATGTTTGGATTGGAGATCTTGTCGAGAATTCGATAGCGGAAATTCATTTCCTGATAATCGATGCGAGCATTTTTTGTTTTCAACACGCGCTCACCCGAAGCCACTTTGAGCTTCTGGCCATCGATTTGCTTGAGAAGGCTGTCAACCGACGGAGAAATAAAATTGACGACATTTAGTTGCAGGGCTTCATTTTCTGTGATTGACACGCTTTCTCTGACGGCTTGTTCGGCCCACTCGGCGTTGCGGCCGTATCTTTCAGCCGCGGCCCGAATTGTCGAAACCGCATAGTTTGTGACTTTATCATTCATCACGGATGAGGTGTCAGCGGCGCCTTGAATATTGACCGGATGCGCCGCCCCAATAGTCGTGCTCGGCGCCATCGCCGCGATATGAGCCGCATAGGTGATAAAAACGCCTGCCGAGGTTGCACTTGACCCCTGAGGCGAAACATAAAGCACGATGGGGACATTAGCTGCAAAAAAGCTTTTGGTAATTTGTTTTGTCGATTCCAATAATCCGCCCGGCGTGTCCAGCTCAATAATCAAACATAAAGCCTGTTCCTCTTCCGCTCGCTCAATCGATTTGGTGATAAATTCCGCTGTGATCGGGGTGATAGCGCTGGCAACTTTGATGACGTGGACGAGTCCACCGGCTTGAGAAGATTCTTGCGGGCTGGTTCGGCCGCTGTTCATTTGACTAAGCAGGATCAAGCCTGCTAAGGTAATGAGACCGCACGTTTTGGATATGTGATTTTTCAATTTCATCGTTTTTAATAAATCAGTAAAACCATCAAGTATATTTAAGCTACAGATTCACACTGATGAAACACAGATTTTGTTAATGGCTCTGTGGGATTGTAATTAATTTTTATTTTACTCATTACCGGATGTTTTCATGGCTCATTACTTTCTACTTAGTGCCTGACCGAAAACTCAGAAATAAGCTCTAAGCCCCGTCCCCGGGGTGCCGTAATCTATTGTTTTTACGAAGCCTCAAACGCACCCGGGGACGGGTGCTTGAGCATTTTAGAGAGTTTTCGTTCAATCACTACTTAAGATATTTCCCAATGAATCGAAATGCATCTCTAACGATTTGCTCCCTCATACGTCGGCAGGGTTTTCTGCCAATTGAGGACACGATATCTTTTACAAATTTCCACGACTTGATTGACCGGTAGCGACGAAATTTCGTGACCATCGCGTCCTTTGACAGTTGAGGCTTGAAACAGAGAATTGTAAATTGCTTCCTGGGTCGCCTCCACAACCGCCAAAAAAAGCGGCGAGAGCTGGTCGTTTCTTAGTAGTTGTACTGATGTTACCTGCTCTTGAGTTTCATGTTCGATGAAATTTTCTCTGAAGGTGGAAAAAGCGATGACATAATCGCCGCTGCCGTTGGATGAGAAGGCGCCGGTTTTTGAAAGCGCCAGATACGCGCGTTTGGCCAGCCTTTTCAAATTACGAGCGATGATCGGGGCGTCAGTCGCAACGATAATCATACAGGAACCGTCACCGTCCGAATATTCAATCCGGTTTTGATACGAATATTTCTGCAGCTCTCTGCCGACCGGGGCGCCATTTATTTCAAGAATTCCGCCAAAATTTGTTTGCACCAAAACCCCTACAGTAAAACCGCCCAAATTTTTCGGAAGAATACGTGACGAGGTTCCGATGCCGCCTTTAAAACCGAGGCAGATAGTGCCGGTACCGGCGCCGACAGAACCCTCTGCCACCGGGCCGCTTTTTGCTTTTCTTATTGCCTTAAAAACGTGCTCTTTTGAAACGTGACGTCCCCTGATGTCATTGAGCCAGCCATCGTTGGTCTCTCCGACAACCGGGTTGATCGACCTGACACGTTCATTGCCGTCAAGCTGCAGCATGTATTCGATGAGAGCATCGGCTACCTTTGGGACGGTTAAAGTATTCGTCAGCAGAATGGGCGTTTCGAGATTGCCTAATTCTTCGACTTGAGTATAGCCAATGAGTTTCCCAAAGGCATTTCCCAGATAGATCGCAGCCGGGACCTTTTTGTGAAAGAGATTCCCGCTGTGTGGTAAAATCGCAGTGACGCCGGTGCGAATGTTTTCTCCGGTGCTGAGCGTTTCATGACCGACCCGGACACCTTGGACGTCGGTAATGGCATTCCAGCGTCCAGGCTTGAGAACGCCGATCTCGATTCCCCAATCGCGTGCGCGTTTTTGTGATCCGAATTCAGACACTCCATAGCCCGACTGATAAGAAAGAATCAGATGAAGAAAAAGCGTAAAGAGAGAAAGAATGACTTGGTTAGATAATGATTTCAAGTGAGTGATAAATATTTGAGAGCATTTTATATTGCTTAAACTTAATAAAAAGCCTGACGAAAAGCAACTGTTTTTAAATTCGAAAAGTAATCGGTCTGTTAGGTGCCGGCGGCGGAGTACAAGCTTCAGCTTGTTTTGGGGAAGGCTGGACAAGAACACGCGAAAGCGTGAACACCCTCTGTTTTCTTCGCGAAGGCGTCCAGCCGAGCGTTTTTGCCCTGAAGCCTGCAATGCTTCTATGCTACTTCAATGAAATTTGTATTACAGAAAATGCTTGACTTTTAAAGACATTTTTATTAAACTTTGCCAATGAAAATCCCTGTAGCTTCGTGTGTGGCTAAAATCAAAGAGCTAATATCTTCATAATGGGAGCTTAGCTCTGGGCGCGTATTGCATGCCTCATTTTTTTGTTCGTGGAAGCAAAAAACGTTCAGGCGGTGCCCACCGTGCCTAACGCGGTTCTTTGATTTCCCACACAGAAATGCAGGGATTTTTTATTTTTCTCCCATCAAATGCTCTTTAAACGTTTCCCGAAGCTCACTTTTTTTGAATTTGCCCACGCTGGTTTTGGGAATTTCTTTTACAAAAACCACAGCATCCGGCAGCCACCATTTGGGGAATGATTTTGCCAGAAACTCTGTCAGCTCATCTTTGGAGGCGGATTTGCCTGCTGCCAAAACCACCACAGCTAAGGGCCGCTCCTGCCACTTGGGATGAGGAACGGCAATAACAGCAGCTTCGGCAACGGATTCATGGCCCATCAGCGTATTTTCCAGATCTACCGAGCTTATCCACTCCCCGCCGGATTTAACCAGATCCTTCGACCTGTCCTTGATTTCCATGTAACCGTGCTCATCGATGGTGGCGATATCGCCGGTTTTGAACCAGCCGTCTTCGGTGAATTTATCTGAACTGTCCTCTGATTTGTAATACGCGGAAGCAATCCACGGACCGCGAATTTCTAACTCTCCCATGCTTTGGCCGTCGAAAGGCGCCAGTCCCTCTTCTCCGCGCACGCGCAGCTCAACCATGGGACAGGCGACTCCTTGTTTTGCACGAAAATCATACTGCGCTTCGCTGCTGAGATTTTTAAGCTCGTTTTTCATGTTGCTGATAGTGCCCAAGGGGGAGGTTTCGGTCATGCCCCAGGCGTGCACAACTTTGAGATTGTGACGCCGCTCAAATCCCTGGATCATGCTCTTGGGGGCGGCGGCGCCTCCGACAACGAGCGTACGCATGCTGGAGAGATCATAAGCGCTTGGATTCTTATCGAGAATCTCCAGCATCCCAAACCAGATGGTCGGGACTCCGGCGGTAATCGTGACCTTCTCTGCTGCATACGCCTCCAGCAGACTCAACGGGTCGAGATGCGGTCCCGGATACACAAGTTTGGTTCCGCACATGACGGCTGTAAACGGAATGCCCCAGGCATTGACATGGAACATCGGCACAACCGGTAAGATGACGTCGGAATCGCTGGTGCCCAGGGTTGCGGTCATGGCGCCAGCCATCGAGTGGAGCACCATAGAGCGATGTGAGTACACAACCCCCTTTGGCCTGCCAGTGGTGCCAGAAGTGTAGCACATGGCGGTCGCATTATTCTCATCCCAGTCCGTGTATTCGAATTGGTTGGCGTCCTCACCTTCGAGAAGCTCTTCGTAATTTAACATGCCCTCAGGCGTCTGGCCGTTGCGAGAAATCACGATGACGTGCTCAAATCTTACCTTATCCTTGAACGAATCGTACAAGGGCAGCAAATTGTCATCGATGACCAGCACCTTATCGCCGGCATGTTCGACGATATAAGCGAGGTCCTCAGGTCCCAGCCGGAGATTCAGCGTATGCAGAACGCCTCCCATAGCCGGGATGCCGTAGTAGAGCTCATGATGTTGATAGTGATTCCAGCAGAACGTCGCCACCCGCTCGCCAGCCTTCACCCCGACTCGTTTGAGTGCTAGGGCAAGCTTTTTGGTGCGATTTATCCAATCAGCGTAGGTATAGCGATGATACGATTTGTCAGGCTGCCGTGTAACGATTTCCTGATTGCGGAACAGAAACTCTGCGCGGCGCATAATCGTCGTCAGAGTTAATGGGTAATCCATCATTAAACCTTGCATAACCTTCCTCCTTTAGTTAG
>JBHHWX010000002.1:0-41442 GCA_046756745.1 bacterium
GGTGGATGCAAATGGCAATAACGTTTCTGCAAGGGATGCCAACGGTCAGCCGACAGGCGCTATTCTGCAAAAGAAAATTGGCGATCCCAATCCCGCTTATATCGCTTCCGTGACAAATGAGCTGAAATACCGAAACTGGTCTTTCCGGGCGCAATTTGATGCTGTGCAGGGAAATGATGTCTTGAGCTGGGATTCACGAATGTTCTTTCGATTTGGTGGTGGTGTACAAACTGGCAAGGAGTTAAAGGGAGAAGAACCAAAAGGTACCGGGCGGGCTAAATTCGGTATAGCCGAGGCCTATATTGAAGATGGTTCATTTGTCAAACTGCGTGAGTTATCACTTTCGTACCTGTGGAATAACCCGTTCAGGGGATTGAGTAGTTTGAGATTTACCGTCACCGGTAGAAACCTTTTGTCATTTGATGACTACTCGAAGTGGGACCCCGAAGTAAACATGGAAGCCCAGAGTAATGGTGCAAGAGGTGGAATCATGGGATTAACTCCGATTCCGAGAGTTATCACATTTGGAATTAGTGTTAGCAATTGAACTACTTTAATAGGAGGTACAGGAAATGAAGCATAGAGCAAAACAGACAATTGTGGCAATCTTTGCCCTTTTCGTGCTGGCCTTAACCTCGTGCGATACTGACTTTGTTAATCCGAATAATCCTACTGAGGATGTCATATTTGAATCTAAGGAAGGACTGTTTGCACTCAGCATTGGGTTAAACCAGTATTTTACAACTACGGTATTGCGTCAAGTCATAGAGGCTCCTGGCATCACGACCCGGGAATTAGGCGTTACCAACACCTTTCTCAACATAAACGAGCTCGCCAGGGGAAGCACGGAACTGCCCCCTGAGAGTGGAGGGATAACCAATCCCTGGGTAACGCTTCTCAGAGCCAAGGGGATGGCTGAATCGCTGATCGCCGGCGTGGACGCTATTGATTTGGCGCCCGGCACGCGTAGTGGACTTCTCGCTTACGGCAATTTTTACAAGGCGATATGTCTGGGATATCTGAGCGGTATGTGGGAACAGGCGGTCATAAATAATTCTCCGGATGGAGATGCGGCCTTCAGTGACCGGGCCACTGTTTTGGCGGAGGCCATTAATTTGCTAACAGAGGCGAGAGACGCCATCAATGCTAATCCAATATCGGACGATTTTAAGAGTAGCGTATTGGGAGATAACTTTAACATGCTGAAGTCTGTCAATGCATTTCTCTCACGCTTCAGTCTCATGGCCGGAAACTATAACGATACAATTACTCATGCGGATGCCGTATTAAACGATGCGAGTGCGCCGGCAAGTTCCGTGTACAACTACGATGCAAACAATGTCAATCCCATATGGTTCCGAATCAATCCTGGAGCCTCTGACCTGAAGCCGCAAACGAATTTTGGATTGCTGGGTCCTTTTGTTCCGGAGCCAGGGGACGGCAGGATTGCATTTTATCTGGGAGCAGATGCCGGTACCGCCAATATCGATGCCGGTGGACAACCCTTAAGTCAAGCGCTTGGATTCTGGACCACCTCGACTTCCCCCATTCCAGTTTACCTCCAGGGTGAGATGCTGCTCAACAAGGCGGAAGCTTACGCCAGGCTGAATCAACTCCCGGATGCGGTCAGCAATTTAAATCTGGTCAGAGAAAAGACTGATGACCCACTCGGCGTTAATGCAGGTCTTGCAGCCTGGACCGGCGATGTAAACAGCCAGACAGATATCCTGGAAGAGATTTATAAGAACCGTGCTATCGAATTGTTTCTCAACGGTACGCGATTCGAAGACAGCAGGAGATTTCATCCAAATTTGAATCCAGCGGTTGACAACCTGACAAACGAGCGTAACAGAAATTTTTATCCTTATCCTTCTATTGAACGGGATAACAATCCAAACACTCCGGCGGATCCGGCAATTTAGATCTATTATTAAGCAATTTAAAAACAAAAGCCTTGCTTTGTTCTATAACTCAGCAAGGCTTTTTTTCGGTAAGAAACGCTCGGCGGGGATGCCTTCGCTAAGAGGCTTTTCGAGTTTTCGTTCAGACCTTATCTTAAGGAGGATGTATTTAAACGTGACCATGATCTTACGCTCCAAGTTGCTCATCCTGTCTGCGATTGCCCTATTTTCATGTGTTGGCAATGATGAATTTGAAATCCCTGATACATCGCACATGAGGTGGTTCAAAGGCAATACGCACACACATACAACCAGGAGCGATGGCGACTCGTCACCGGAATACGTTGCAAACTGGTACAAGGAGCACGGCTATGATTTTCTGGTCATGTCCGATCACAACTTCCTGACGGATGTTAAAGCGCTTGCTCACCTCGTTGATACAACCTTCTTATTGATTCCAGGTGAGGAGGTTACGACAAGCTTTCAAGAAAAGCCCGTTCATGTAAACGGCTTAAATATCGCAAAGCCGGTGAAGCCTGTCGTGGACACTTCACTTGTGGGCACCATTCAAAAAAATGTCAATGCAATTCGTCAGGTGAAAGGGGTTCCTCACATCAACCATCCAAATTTTAGATGGGCGTTCGGGCATAACGTGATTTTCAAAATACAGAACAATAGACTCCTGGAAATTTATAACGGTCATCCACTTGTCAATAATTTTGGCGGCGGCGGCTGGCCAGGAATGGAACAGGTTTGGGATCAATTGCTGACATCTGGCAAGCGCATTTATGGCATCGCCGTGGATGACGCGCATCATTTTCAAGGTGAGTTCTCACCAAAACGCTCCAATCCTGGTCGCGGCTGGATACATATGCGCGCGACCACATTAGAAGCCAATGAAATTATACGCAATCTCGAGGCCGGGCTTTTTTATGCAAGTACCGGAGTTGAGTTAGAAAACATCATCATTAAGCCCATAGCCATTGAAATTTACATTCGGCAGCACCGAGATTTTAAATACCGCACGGAGTTTATCGGTACGAGAGGGAAAGTGCTCTCTCGATCCGAATCCAATCCAGCGATTTTTGAACTGACGCATCAGAAAAAATACGTTCGTGCGAAGGTTTACGATTCCGCCGGCTCTGTTGCCTGGGTTCAACCGGTGTTTATTCACAGAACCAGGTAAAGGACGAGAAATATGAAAAGAATCCCCCTTTTCTTGACTATCATTTATTTCGTATGTTATTATCCGTTCTCCATCTCAGCGCAAAATAACATTGAAAGCCTGTTTTACTATATTAACCAGCAGCGAAGTTTTGAAAGCCTGCAAACCAATATAGGTAAAATCAGCATCATCGCGCCGGTTGCTTATAATGTCGATGAAGACGGCGTGGTCTGGGGCGGCGTTGATCCGCGTGTGCTTAAATTAGCCCGGGAGCATAAAGTAGATGTGATGCCGCTGATTCATAACCCCAAGTTTAACCAGGAAACGTTACATGGGTTACTCATGAGTGAAGAGGCTCGAAAACGGGCAGTTGACAGCCTGCTGGATGAATGTAAATCGTATCACTACCTGGGAATTCAGTTTGATTTTGAAAACTTGAACATGAATGACAAAGACCTTTTCACTCAGTTTTTCAAAGAGACGGCGGATGCTTTGCACCGGGAAGACTTTCAGATCAGCGTTGCTGTTGTGCACCGTCCGCAGAAATTTCCCGGGCCCACAAAATATTTCAAATGGTTATACAAAAACTGGCGCGCTGGCTATGACTTGAAAGCTTTAGCCCAAATTGGCGATTTCATATCTGTGATGACCTATTCTCAGCATACGAGAAGGACGCCGCCGGGCCCCAATGCGGGCATTCCTTGGGTTAGAAAAAATATCGAATTCTTTCTTAGGCACGTGCCTGCGGAAAAACTTTCTTTGGGGATTCCTGTTGTATCCCAGCACTGGAGAGCTGAGCAGGACGATGAGAAATATTTAGCCAATGCGCGCTCCTGGAGCAAAGCCTTGACCTACCCGGAAGCGATGGCTTTAACAGAACGCTTCGATGCCGAAATCACCTGGCTTGATAAGCAAAAGGTCCCATTTACCTTTTTCGAAAACGGCGGACTGTTCGAATACATCTTTTTCGAAAATGCCCGAACATTTCGGCACAAACTGGACTTGGCTAAAGAATACAAATTACGTGGGTTTTCAGTCTGGGTCATCGGTTACGAAGACCCGAATGTGTGGAAGGCTCTGCAAGAATGAGAGTAGCGTTTTGCAAAAAAGTGCAAAAAAAGAACGTGGATAACGCGGATTTAGCGGATCTGAACAGATTGGACGGAAAAGAGTGTTTCGAAGTTAGTGGATGCGGTAGGAATCATGCAGTCTATTTGAATTTCGGCAAAAGCCTGCCAACATAAAACCGCTCTTTGTCTACTAATCGGTTTGGCTCGATTGCATAATCATTGGGATAAAAATACTCCGTATCGGCGCCGATACCGTTTGTTTGCGGCTGGCTGCCCCAGTAGTGAAAGCCGATAATTTCACCTTCCTGGTCGTAGACCCAGTGCAGAAAAATGCAGGAGTGGCCGGAATTATCTTTGCGCCAAAACTGCACAAAGTCGCCAGCGTTAGCATTCTCAAATGCGATTTTCTCCCCCAGCCCATGCGAGGTTAAGGCATAAACCGAACCCATTTCCTCGGGGGTTGACAATGAGGAAAGCCCACCTTTTTCCAGCTTGATAAACCATTTATCCACGAACTTCTTCACATCTTCAACGGACATATTTATGATGGCGCCATCAGCGCTTTGCGAATGCGCCCAATTCTGCAAAACCGACATACCCACTTGCCAGCTCACCCCGACACAGTGCGTGCTGCGATTTTCTCGCGCCGTGCTTAAACGGGCGCCGAGATAATCGATGTTTTTTGCCGTGCCTAAATAGGTTGAATCATCTTCTGCATCCGGGTTGCCGGCTTTCGGCCAATAGTAACCGCCATTTTGTGGGATGCTGTCTCCCATCACATATTGCAGAATTTTTTCTTGAAAAGGATACGTTTGAGGCGTTTTTGTGACGGTGCGGTGAGCGCAATTCAATGCAAACAGCCAAACAAAAAATAATAGAATCCGAAGCATTTGAGTATGCAATTTTCCTCTCCTCGATGAATTCCGCAAAAATCCCAAATTCCAACAACCAAATCCCAACTTCATTTAGGGATTTGGGATTTGTTAAATTAGGATTTACAGTAGCATGTTCAAAAGTTTGTAATTAAACAGGTTTATAAATTGGTTTACGTAAGCTACTCAGGCTGATAATTGACCCAAATCGGACTTGACCAGGCAACCGTGCCGTCGTTATACACAACTCGAAGATAGTAAAAATTCTTGCCAGGTGCAATGGTTTCATCTTTCAGTCCTTTATAAGCGGTGAGCGTGCCGCCGATTTTGCCCGAGACAAAAAGCTCTTTGTTGTTACGCAAAATATACGCATAAAGGATATCACGAGATCGGGCTTCGAATGAAATGACAGGAGACGAATCGATGTTGATAACGCTGCCCATCGGGTGGCCGTTGATGAAAAACTCCAGGTATTGTTTTTCACCTGCTGTTGCATAATTTCGCCGTTCTTTTAATGCCTGCCAAATGTTTTCCCGGGTTAACTCGCCTTTAAGCAACACCCCGGTCAATCCACCTTTGTAAGCATCTTCCCGCCACCCTTCGTTGGAATGATAGTATAGCCCATGAGAGTCCGAAGCGCCAACAAATCCAAAATGCTTACCCAAAGCAAGACCATCCTGGGCAAACGTGCCGGGCATGCCGCCGCGGTGACGGATGGGCAGGTTTCCCATGTATTCATTCGCTCCATGAATGGAGACGATTTCATAATTCGTCTGAATATCGGGATCGTGATCTTCCCAGGTTATACCGCCCCAGGGAGGATGGTGGGGGAAGGCAATGGCATTAAAGTCGCGTAAAGTTCGAAATAGCGAAACGGCATCGTAAGCTATCTTACCATGGTGGTTGAAAAAAGGACTATCCTCGCCGCCCTTAAAATAGACATTTTTGTGTCCGATCTTAACGGTCGAATCCTGACTGCCGCTCCAGGTCGAGTGCGTCCACTCGTATCCGTTGATGGTCACGAACTTTCCGGGCTGATTATAGATTTCGTTTAACGCTTTGAGGTAAGCCCATTCACCCGGAGAACAATGATTGTTCCCCAGTCGTAAGGCATCGTGATCTGTGATCGCTAAGAAGTCCAGACCATAGATATTTTTATATAAATTGTACAGTTCGTCAAAACTGCCGGATCCGTCAGAATAGGCCGTGTGCACATGAAGCTCACCATAGTAAACTTGGTAATGGCCCTGTTTGGTGGGACCGCGGTAGGAATCAGCCGCTGCCATTTCCAGATTTTCCGGATACGATTTCTGCACATATTTCTTAAGCCGGACTTTCTGCTTTTTGGGATTTTTACGCGTCATTTTTTGTAAAAAGATGGTCTTACGATCGCGTCGCGCCATCCAGGCTTCGCGATCGGACATCCAGGCGAAATGAACGGTAAAACCCCGCAATCCCCATCCCAGCTCATCCAACAGCCAATTTTCACTCCAGGAGCCGTTTTCATAAAATGCTGCGCTAAACACATGATCATGCCGGTTAAAAAGATAAAGCCTTCCGAAGGGATCAAAAGTCAGGGTTGGATATTCATACGATTGTGTCTCGCTTCGGCTGGTTAAATTGACACCCTTCATTTCCTGCAGCGGCTCATACCACAACTTGCCGTCGAATGCCCGGACAACGGGATAGCGAATGATCCCCCAGCCGTTCTCTCCGCGCCGATTGGTGGTCCAGGCAATCCACAATTTCTTATCGTACCAGGCCAAGGTTGCTTTGCTATCGATAGCCGGGTGCGAGCTGACCCGAATTGGGTTTTGTAATAATTTATCTTTTTTGAAGCGATTGATGTAAACGTCTGTGTTGTGATTGGCTGTATAATCCCAGGCAAACCAAATGGCGCCATCAGGCGCTTCGAGAAGGGTAGGGCGATAGGCATAACCGGGCCGATTCTCCAGAATGATTTCCTCAGACCAGCGGCCGTGTCGAAAATATTTGGCGACAATTTCTATGTTTTTTTCTGCAGTGCCGCGTTCCCAGGCAATCCAGACTCTTCCAGAGGCGTCCGCGAACACGACCGGCCTGAAATCATAAGACTCAGTCGAAGTCATTTGCATTTCATTCCCCAAGTGACCTTCCGAATAAGTGCGTGCATAAATGTTCCATTGTTTTTGCCTTTTCGCGCACCAGACAATCCAGACGACGTCATCCGGAGTCACGGCAATTCTTGGACGGTATTCTATCCCGGATTCGGCACTTACCTGTACCGGGGTTTTCCATTCGGGTTCTCCATCGAGTTTCAAATAGCGTTTTGGCGGAACGGTTTGAAGAACTTCTTTAAATTGCAACCCGGAATCCTTAAACGAGCTTAAAAAAATCGCTTCCTTGCCGGATTGCGAGGTAAAATTATAAGCAAGATAAACATTTTTTTTGCTGTCGATGGCAATGGATGGGTATTCCAATTTACCGTATTCAGCCTGACGATAACCAGGCACATGAAATTCTTCGGAAAAGACCAGGTCGCTTTCTAATTCAAACCAATATTTTGTTTCCCGGCTTGGAGGATAGTTTTTATCAACATGATGAGGAGTAGCGAATTGAAATGAAAGGATTGCAAACAACATGATGACAAGAAGTCCAATTTCAAAATGCCTTTTTCTGAGTTTCATGCTCTGCTTCATTTTAAGAATGTCAGTTTGGAGGTCCGTCCTCTTAATTCCAATTTTTACAAAATAAGCAAAGTTACGTCAATAAAAAAGCAAAAAAGTATTAGCTTATAAATTGACAAATTCTTAAGATATAACAATGAGTTTGGACTTTTCGGCAAAGCTCCTTGCCCGGTGTCTGGACGAAAACTTGGAAAAGGCGCAATTGAAAACCTCTTCGCGAAGGCGTCCCGCCGAGCAATGTTCTACCTTAAGTCTATGCCAGTCAGGCCTCGGCAAGAGGCCTTCGGGTAAGTGAGTTTGGACTTTTCGGCCTTAGGTATCACTGATGCAGATCTCAAAGAAAGGGAGGGAGTCGTTTTGAAAGACCGTCTTGTCTCACTGGATGCTTTTCGAGGTATAACCATAGCCGGGATGATCCTGGTGAACAATCCCGGCAGTTGGAGTCACGTCTATCCACTATTACTGCATGCCAAGTGGCATGGCTGGACGCCAACGGATCTTATTTTTCCGTTTTTTCTTTTTATTGTCGGCGTGGCCATGGCTTTTTCTCTCTCTAAACATCTAGAGAATCCAGTGGCGAAACGGAAAATCTATCTCAAAATTTTCAGAAGAACCGTCATTATTTATTTCCTCGGTCTTTTATTGAGTGGGTTTCCACATTTCAACCTTTCAACAATCAGAGTGGTCGGCGTTTTGCCAAGAATCGCCATGGTCTATCTTATCGCCTCCATCGTCACTTTGAATACGGGCATTAAAGGGCAGGCCGGGATCGCGGCCGGATTGCTGTTTTTATATTGGGGGCTGATGAAACTGGTACCTGTTCCGGGTTACGGCGCCGGCGATCTCAGTGTAGCAGGAAATCTGGCTGCGTTTATCGACAACATATTGCTGCAGGGCCACATGTGGAAAGAGACCTGGGATCCCGAAGGTTTGCTCAGCACCATCCCCGCGATTTCGACGACCTTGACAGGCGTGTTGACCGGCCATCTTTTACGCTCCGGGTTGGACAAAAGGGACATAGCAGGCTGGATGTTTGTTGTGGGTTGGTGTGCAATTATAGTCGGTCTATTCTGGCACATCGTTTTTCCTATCAACAAGAGCCTCTGGACGAGCTCGTATGTGGTTTTTACGTCCGGAGCGGCCTTGCAATTCCTCGGTTTTTGCTACTGGCTCATCGACGTAAAGGGACGCAAGAAATGGGCGCACTTTGCCATCATTTATGGTATGAATTCCATTGCGGTTTTTGTTCTGTCAGGTCTCGTTGCCAGGATCATGCTACTCGTTAAGGTTGACGCGGTAAACGGCGCTTCGATTTCTTTTAAAACCTGGCTTTACCAAAACTTGTTTGCTTCCTGGGCAGGACCACTTAACGGTTCGCTGGCATTCGCATTGACGAATATCTTGTTCTGGCTGGCGATGATGGGGATTTTATATCGAAAGAGAATTTTTATAAAAATATGAAGAACATCCCAATTTAACAAATCCCAAACCTGTGGTGAGCGAAGTCGAATCCACCCCTATGCGGCTGTGCAAAATTGATTGGGTAATTATATCTGGCAAAGGTAACATTTGTTTCTTAACGCAGAGATACATACACTAAAAGGCAAAACGATTTGGGGCAAAATAATTTGTAAAGAAAGCAGAAATACCCATCGAGCCTTTGCCCATCCGGCATCTGCCTGGAATCTGCCAGAGAAATCCCACTGAATTGAATTCAATAAGGTTTATTTCTGCGGGATTTCTATTTCTGTGGGCGGATTTTTTTAATAGTTTTGCCCAAAATTGTTTTGCCTTTCTTCGTTAAGATTTACCAAGTTATTTTCGCACACATCCCAAGTAAAACAATCGGAACCTATGAATAATCCAAACCTGTCTGTATTGCTTTCTTTCCTGCTTCTTTCCGTCTGCCAAACTCGCCCTGTTGAAACGGGCCTGGATCGTATTTCAGAGTATCAGCACCTCTTCGCAGGCAAACGGGTGGGCATCGTCACCAATCACACCGCGTACAACTCAAAAAACGAGCACATTGTCGATGTTTTTGGACAATTAGAAAATGTGACGGTGACGGCGCTTTTCGCTCCTGAGCACGGCATACGCGGACATGAAGAGGCCGGTAAGCAAATTCAATCAGAATCCGATCCGGTAAAAGACATTCCCATTTTTAGTTTGTACGGCAAAACCAGAAAGCCAACAGAGGACATGCTGACGAACTTCGATATACTGGTGTTCGATATTCAAGATATCGGGGCGCGTTTTTACACCTACATTTACACGATGGCGCTTGCGATGGAAGCTGCGGCTGAGCAAAATAAGCCATTTGTCGTCCTGGACCGGCCGAATCCAATCACCGGAGCTTACGTTGAAGGCAACATTCTTGAACCGGAGTTTGCCTCTTTTGTCGGTCTCTACCCGATTCCGGTGCGGCACGGAATGACAGTCGGTGAGCTGGCAACCATGTTTAATAAGGAAGGATGGCTGAAGAACGGCGTCACAGCAGATCTAACCGTCGTACCTATGAATCATTGGCAGCGTTCGCTCTGGTATGACGAAACAGGGTTAAGATTCATCAAACCTTCTCCGAATATGCCCGATTTGGCTTCGGCGACACTCTACCCGGGCGCTTGTTTGCTGGAAGGAACCAATGTTTCAGAGGGCAGGGGCACACAAACACCGTTTGAGCTTTTCGGCGCTCCCTGGATTGATGCAAAGCTGCTCACTCAAAGACTGAATGAGCTCGAGGTACCAGGCGTTGCCTTTAGAGAGACTTCTTTCACCCCGGTTTCCATGCCAGGCGCCGCTGCAAATCCGAAGTACAAGAACAAAGAATGTTACGGAAGCACAATCATGGTAACGGACCGTTTGCGATTCAGCCCTTATGTGATGGGTCTTCACATTGTACGCCTAATCCATGAAATGTATCCGGACAGCCTGCAATGGCATGTCGGGCATTTTGACCGGCTGTGTGGAAGTGCAAGAGTCAGGGAAACGATTTTACAGGAAGGCGGCGTCTCGGCCCTGCAACGACGCTGGCAGGAGCGACTTCAAGGTTTTATGAAAATGAGACAGAAGTATCTGATGTATGATTAACGATCCTAAAGTCTTGTATCCATTGGTAGCCCTTATCCGTTGAGATTTTTCTATCAAATCTTCATTAATACCCTGTGATCGGTTACTAACCTGAATAATTCATAGCCACCAAGACACGAAGACGCAAAGGGCTCGCAAAGCTTTAATTTATTGTGAGTTAGGCTGTCAATGTTGGAATCTTCAAATATTGGTTTGAAAACAAAGGTTAATAACTCATCATGGTTTAACTTAGTGATTTCTTTGTGACTTAGCGCCTTCGTGGCTAAAATTCATGAATAATCCAGGGTGAAAGAGTAATTTGTTTAAGTTGACTCTGATTATTCGATTCGTTAAATTTTATTCTATCGGCACAAATAGAAAGGTGTAAAAATGAAGTACTATTTTAACAAAACCCTCGACATTTCATTTGACGAAGCGATTCAAAAAGTAACGAACGAGCTTCAGAAAGAAGGCTTCGGAATTTTGACTGTGATAGATGTGAAGGAGACCCTCAAGAAGAAGTTGGATGTAGAGTTTCGCCCTTACAAAATTTTGGGCGCTTGTAATCCTGGCTTTGCTTATCAAGCCTTGCAAACCGAACCCCATATCGGAACCATGCTTCCATGTAATGTCATCGTGCAGGACACCGGTTCCGTTGTTGAGGTCGCGGCTGTTGACCCCAAAGCTTCGATGGCGGCTGTGGAAAATCCTGAGCTCGAAGGCGTTGCGAATCAAGTGCAAGACTTGTTGAAAAAAATCATCGAACGACTGTAACCTTCTGGCAGATGAATAGCACTTTGAAATTTCAAACCATAACCATCTTCGGACTTGGGTTGATTGGAGGCTCCATCGCCGCGGCTCTAAGGCACAAGCGGGTTCCGATGAAAATTATCGGTGTGGATAAGGGGCCGGTTATTCAAAAGGCCCTCAGCTTGAATTTGATTCACAGCGGTTTTTCTATCACAGATGACTTTGGCCCGGGGTTAGCTGAAACAGAGCTGGTTATTTTGGCTGCCCCGATTAAACAAATCCTCGAGCTCCTCGAACGGATTCCATCGAAATTGCAACCCGGTACTTTGGTCACCGACGTTGGCAGTACGAAAGAATGCATCGTCGAAACCGCTCATAACCACCTTCCACAAGACGTTTATTTTTTAGGCGCTCATCCCATGGCCGGCTCCGAAAAGAGCGGGGTTGAACACGCTGACCCTTTCCTTTTTGAAAACGCTGTTTACATTCTCACCGAAAGAGAAACTGTTCCTGAAGAGATTTTGGCATCTTTTGTTGAGTTCATTGACCTTCTCGGGGCAGCACCGCTGTTTTTGCCGGCGCAATTTCACGATGAGATCGCAGCCGCAGTCAGCCATTTACCGCAACTTCTGTCGGTGACTCTCATGCAGTGCGCGCGGAAACGCAGCGAGAACAATCCCGCTTTGCTAAAACTAGCGGGCGGCGGATTTCGCGATATGACAAGAATTGCTTCGAGTCCGTATTCGATGTGGGCGGATATTTTCGAGACCAATCGCGAAAACATCGAATCGGTTCTGTCTGAATTTCAAGCTGTTCTGGAAAAGATCAAACTCATGTTTCTCGAGAATAGGCTTCGTCCGATTTTTGAAGAAGCCGGCAGGAGTCGACTTTCGATTCCTCACGTCAACCGTGGATTTCTCAATCCCTATTTTGATGTCGTGGTCATTGTCGAAGATAAGCCGGGGGTGATTGCTGAAATTGCATCGAGTCTCGCTGAAAAAAACATCAATATTAAAGATATTGAGATATTAAAAGTACGGGAGGGGGAAGCCGGGACTCTCAGACTGGCTTTTGAAAGTCATCAGCAGCGAGAATCGGCGATAAAACTCTTGGCCCAAAAAGGATATCAAGCAACCTCCAGAGATTAGCCTGAATTTACACACAACAAAACAGATGAGTTCACAAAAGTCAAACCTGCATTCTTCAAGCGGTCACGTTGGGTGTTCAGCCTTTAGGCTGTCAGTCCCATAAAGATAGCACGCTAACGCGTGAACACCAATTCACTAAAGCTGGAAAGATTATGAAGTGGATTCTTCATCCTGCTCGAAAAATATACGGGTCCATCACGCTCCCCGGAGATAAATCTATCTCTCATCGCGCATTAATGCTGAGCGCAATTGCAGACGGGACATCGACCATCGAAAATTTGTCAGACGGTCTTGATGTGGCAAACACGGCTTTGTGTCTACAAAACCTTGGCATTCAAGTCCACAAGACAACCGGGCGCGTTTCCGTGTTTGGACAGGGTTTGTGTGGTCTCGAACCGCCTCTGCAGCCGCTCGATGTGGGCAACTCCGGCACGACCATGCGGCTGCTCGCGGGCATTTTGGCGGGGCAGTCGTTTGAATCCGTTCTCACTGGTGACGCATCGATTCGAAGACGCCCGATGGCGCGAATCATCGAACCTTTGCAGAAAATGGGCGCCGGAATTGCGACGACAAATGGAGAACATGCTCCGATTCATATTCATGGCCGAGCTCTGCAAGCAATCCGGTATCCTATGCCCGTGGCAAGCGCCCAAGTGAAATCGTGTGTTCTTTTTGCCGGGCTCTATGCTGATGGCACGACCGAGGTTATCGAACCTTGTGCCACCCGAGATCATACCGAGCGAATGCTTCATAGTTTTGGCGCCAATATTCGAAAAAAGGGCGATTGTAGTTCAGTTCAACAATGCGAGCAGTTAAAGGCACGCGACCTGTTTGTTCCCGGAGATTTGTCGTCAGCCGTATTTTTTATCGCAGCCGCGCTTATGCTTCCCGGCTCAGAATTGCACATAAAAGAAATCGGACTCAATCCGACACGAACAGCCTTTTTGAGCACCCTCATCGACATGGGAGCGAAGATTGAGATTATGAATGTGATTAATCGTAATGGCGAGCTGACAGGAGACCTGGTTGTCAAGCATTCGGACTTGACTGGAAAAAAAATAGACGACCGCTTGATTCCTCAGTTGATCGACGAAATTCCTATCTTAGCGGTTTTGGCGTCACAGGCACAAGGGACGACCGAGCTCCGAAATGCGCAGGAGCTGCGATTTAAGGAGTCCGATAGACTCGATGCACTGAGCAGGAATTTGTCAAAAATGGGAGTTGAACTTCAAGAGCTTGAAGATGGTTTAATTATTCACGGTCCGGCGAAATTAAACGGCGCTGAAATCGATAGTTTTGGCGATCACCGCATCGCCATGGCTTTTTCGATTGCGGCGTTAATTTCGGAGAAGGAAACAACCTTAAAAGATGCGGAATGTGTCAGCGTCAGTTGTCCACGTTTTTTTAACCTATTAGAGAACGTGACCGTTGGGTGAAGAAAACGAAAAGCTGTTCGGACTTATCGGAACGCCACTCGGTCACTCCTTATCGTCATTTCTGCATCAGCAGATCTTTGTTGATCTCAAAATTTCCGGATGCTATCATGCATTTGAAATCTCCGAGGAGAGGGTGGAAGCAGCTTTAGAGGGAATGAGAGCGTTGGGTTTTACCGGCTTCAATGTGACTGTCCCGCATAAGCAACGAGTGATCCCGTACTTAGATGAAAAGAGCCCGGAAGTTCAAGCCACCTGCGCTGTTAATACAGTTCGAATCCAAGCAGGAAGACTCTTAGGTTTCAATACAGACGTTTCCGGTTTTTCACGTGCTTTAAGGAGCGGAAACATGTTTGTCAACGGAAGTTCGGCGATTATCCTCGGAGCGGGTGGCGCAGCGCGGGCTGTCACTTTTGCTTTGATTCAAGATGGGGTGAAGGAAATTTATCTGTGTAACCGGTCACAAGATCGTGCAGATCAGTTGGTTTCGGAATACAGCCAGTCGACCGGCTTTAACAACTTTAAGGTTCGCGACCTTCGGCAGGACTCGATTTTGGCTCTCTTAGAGAGATCAGAATTTATTATCAACGCGACTTCAGTCGGAATGTGGCCGAATTCCGAGACGACGCCATTTGAGTTTTCCATAAAGGTAAAACATATGACCGCGATAGACTTGGTTTATAATCCATTGCAGACGAAATTTTTATTGAGCGCTAACAAAGCCGGCGCACGCGTCATGGATGGATTAAACATGTTTCTTTTTCAAGGCATCGAATCCATGCAGATTTGGACGGCGCGAAAAATCGCACTCGACGTAAAAAAACTTCGCACCAAAATGATCGAAAGGCTTGGGATTTATGAACAAAATTAAGTTTTTGACCGGAGGTGAATCTCACGGCCAGGGTTTGGTTGGAATTTTGGAAGGAATTCCAGCCGGCCTATCTTTGAGCGAAGAAGATATTTTCAAAGAGTTGCAACGCCGTCAAATGGGGTACGGTCGTGGCGGACGTATGAAGATCGAGACCGATCGCGCCCAAATCCTATCGGGCGTCCGGTTCGGAAAAACCTTAGGCAGCCCGATCTCGCTTTCAATAGAAAATAAAGATTGGAAGAATTGGCGCACAAAAATGGCGGTCGAGGCCATCCCTGATAAGCCGGAAGAAGTTGTGGTGCCACGCCCCGGGCATGTGGATTTTGCCGGCGTCCTTAAATACGGTCATACCGATATCCGGAACGTATTAGAACGGGCCAGTGCACGGGAGACCGCCATGCGAGTTGCTCTGGGAGCGATTACGAAAAAATTTCTCACTGTTTTTGGCGTGACTATTGCCAGCCATGTGATTCAAATTCATACTCTCAAAAATACTTACACGGTCTCGGAAATCGGCAATCCGGATAAAGAGACTCTTGAGCAGCTCGCAAACATGAACGAGCGAGCGGATTTGTCGCCTGTTCGCTGTTTGAACGACAAGCTCGAGCAAGAAATGGTTGCAAAAATCGATGAAGCCCATGCAAACCGGAATACAGTGGGAGGCGTGTTTGAAGTCATCGCGCTTAATGTGCCAATTGGCTTAGGCAGCCACGTTCACTGGGATCGGAAATTAGACGCCCGCATAGCCTATGCCATGATGAGTATTCCAGCAATGAAAGGCGTCGAAATTGGAACGGGATTCGAATCCGCAGGACAATTCGGTTCTGAAGTTCACGACGAGATTTATTTCGATGATAGACTGAAGAGTTACTACCGCAGCAGCAACCACGCCGGCGGGTGTGAAGGGGGAATCACCAACGGCCTGCCAGTCATTGTCCGTGTGGCGATGAAACCGATTTCCACATTGATGAGTCCGCTTGCTTCGGTAAATATGGCGACAAAAGAAAAAGTAACCGCGCATGTCGAACGAAGCGACGTATGCGCCGTCCCAGCGGCGTCGATCATCGGCGAAGCCATTCTCAGCTTAGTTCTGGCCGATGCTTTTATAGAGAAATTCGGGGGGGACTCTATAGCGGAAATAAAAAAATCGCATGAACACTGGCAGGACACAATTGCCTCCCGATAAGAATATCTACCTCATCGGTTTTATGGCAGCCGGAAAGACAACCGTAGGTAAAATTCTTGCAGGAGAAATGCAGCGGCCGTTTTGGGATACGGATGATGTTGTTGAAGCTATGTGCCGGCAATCCATTCCGGAAATTTTTCAGCAACACGGTGAAAGCCGTTTCCGGGAATTGGAAACCGCAGCCCTGCGCCAGGTCGCTCAAAAGCAACCTGCTGTCGTGGCATTAGGAGGGGGTGCTGTGATGCATCCTGTCAACCGGGCGCTCATTCGAAATTCCGGCATAAGTATCTATTTGAAGTGGCCTCTCCCGGTCCTTTTATCCAGGCTAAACTTGAATGGCTCGCGCCCACTTGTCACGGACTCCGGTCTTGAGAAAAAAGAACAACATCTCCGAGCACTTTATAACAATCGAGTCGCTCTGTACGAAATGGCAGACTATATTGTTGAGAATGAAAAAGGCGAGGCCCCGGATCGAGTGGTTGAGCGCTTAATGAAATATTTTCAGAATGAATAAACGAAAAAACATTATCGTGATAAACGGCCCCAATCTCAATCTTTTAGGAGAACGGGAACAGGATATTTACGGCCAGCAAACTTTACCGGAGATCAATGATTGGATAAGGAAATGTGCGGATGAAATGAACATTGCAGTCAAATTTTTTCAATCCAACCATGAAGGCGAAATTATCGATTTTATACAAGAAATGCGAAAATGGGCTGATGGAATCGTCATCAATCCTGGGGCTTTGACCCACTACAGTTACGCACTCCGGGACGCACTATCCGCAGTCAATGTACCTGCGGTTGAAGTGCATCTCTCCGATATCACACGTCGCGAAAAGTTTCGAAAGATATCCGTTGTGAAAGATGTCTGTGTCAAACAGATTTTTGGATTGGGACCCAAAGGATATCTTGATGCATTGAAATATTTCACCTTGAATGAGTTACACTGATGATTCATGTCTGCCAATTTTACACAAAACCAGTCAATTTCCTGACATATAGGAATGTTTTGAATAGAAATCTTGGTAACGAGAAATCATGTTATCAAGCGTAATCCTCTAATTTATAATAAACTAACTCAGGTGCCATATTTATGGAACAGAAGTTGCTCCAGCAAAGCCTCGGTAAAACAATACAAGGGAAAAAACATGAATAAAGATTATTCGCCAGACAGTCCGGATTTCGAGGACATAGAAATCGAACCTGAAATTATCGATGACATTGAGGAAGAGGTACATGAAGATGACGTGGACTTTAAGATTCCGCAATTCCTTCCCATTTTACCTTTAAGAAACACAGTGGTGTTTCCTCAACAGATACTTCCCATTTCAGTCGGTCGTGAGAAATCTATCAAGTTAATCGAAGAAGCCGTAAACGATAACAAGTTAGTCGTTCTTGTTGCCCAAAGAGACGGCAAGGTAGACAAGCCGAAACCCAAAGATCTATACGATTGGGGGACGATTGCATCCATAATGAAAGTCTTTAAAATGCCGGATGGCACAAAAAGCGTTATGGTTCAGGGAGTCAGCGCCGCGCAGATCATCAAATATACCCAAACCGAGCCGACGATGAAAGCTCTGGTCCAAACTCATGTTGAGACGAATTTCACCGGAGTGGATATCGATGCCTTAGTGAGCAATATCCGAGCCCTTTTTGAAAAGGTGGTGCGTTTAGCGAATTACCTGACTCCGGAACACTTGATGTTGGTATCGAATACCGACGAACCGGCACGCATCGCCGATATCATCGTCTGGAATTTAAACATTGCGACTGTTGACAAACAGTCCATTTTAGAGCTTACCGATGTCAAGGCGCGGCTGGAAAAATTAACTTACATCCTGACCAAAGAATTACAAATCTTGGAACTAGGAAGTAAAATCCAGTCCGAGGTTCAAGGCGAGATCAACAAAACCCAGCGTGAATATTACTTGCGAGAACAGCTCAAGGCGATCAAAAGAGAGCTGGGAGAGGAAGACGATGAAAGAACCGTCGAGATTAAAGAACTTCGGAAAAAAATAAAAGACGCTCAGATGCCGCTCGAAGTCCGAAAGGTTGCTGACAAAGAACTGGACAGATTGAGGAACATGCCTCCAGCCGCAGCGGAGTATACGGTATCAAGAACCTACATCGATTGGTTGATAGACGTGCCCTGGGCTAAGAGCACAAACGATAATCTTGACGTTGAACAAGCGCAAAAGGTTCTGGATGAGGACCACTACGACTTACAAAAAGTCAAGACTCGGATTCTCGAATATCTGGCAGTCCGGAAATTAAAAAGCGATATGAAGGGTCCGATTCTCTGTTTTGTCGGTCCTCCAGGGGTTGGCAAGACGTCTTTAGGGAAGTCGATTGCCCGAGCGCTTGGAAGAAAATTCATGCGCATTTCACTTGGAGGAGTAAGAGATGAAGCCGAGATCAGAGGGCACCGTCGAACCTATATCGGCGCGCTCCCTGGCAGGATTATTCAAGGCTTAAAAAAGGTAGACTCGAATAACCCTGTATTTATGCTTGATGAAATCGATAAAATCGGAATGGATTTTAGAGGGGATCCCGCTGCTGCCTTACTCGAAGTGTTAGACCCAGAGCAAAATTTCGCTTTTTCGGATCATTACTTGGAAGTGCCGTTTGACCTTTCGCAGGTTCTGTTTATCGCTACGGCGAATTTAGCAGACCCCATTATCCCGGCACTGAAAGATAGGATGGAACTTTTAGAGCTTCCGGGTTATACCGGGGAAGAAAAGCTGCACATTGCACAAAAGTATTTAATCCCTAAGCAAATCGAAGCGCACGGTTTGAAGGAGTCCCAGCTCACATTTAATGACGATGCGGTAATCGAAATCATTCATTCCTATACGAGAGAGGCTGGGGTCAGAAATTTAGAACGGGAGCTGGCTGGAATTTGTCGAGGAGTCGCCCGAGAAGTTGTCGAGGGAAAAACGACCGAGAAGACGATCGGAGCGCCTGAAGTTAGTCCCTATTTAGGACCGGTCAAATTCTTTTCTGAAATTGCAGAACGAACCAGCCGTCCTGGGGTTGCAACAGGTTTGGCCTGGACTCAAGCAGGAGGAGACATTTTATTTATTGAAGCAACAAAAATGCCGGGCAAAGGCGAGTTGATCCTAACCGGCTCTCTGGGTGACGTGATGAAAGAGTCGGCAAAAGCCGCGCTCAGTTATATCCGCTCAAAGTCGGGCAAGCTAAAAATCGAAGATGTAATTTTTAGAAATTCTGACATCCACATTCATATCCCGGCAGGGGCCATTCCTAAGGATGGCCCATCGGCCGGAGTGACGATGTTAACTTCACTGGTGTCGCTTCTCACAAAACGGTTGGTCAAAAATAATGTTGCGATGACCGGGGAAATTACCTTGAGAGGGGCGGTTTTACCCGTTGGGGGTATTAAGGAAAAAGTCCTTGCTGCTAACAGAGCCGGGATTACGAGAGTAATTATGCCGGAGAAGAATGAAAAAGATTTAGAGGACATTCCTGAGTCTGTTCGTAGCAAAATAGAATTGAATTTTGTCAGCGATATGGATGATGTTTTAAATTATGCTCTTGCTGATTAAATTGCCAAGAAGATTGTCTCAAGATAAGAAACATGGTTCAACAGAATACACGATGTTGGACAAATAAATGCACTTTAAAGTATTCTGAGCTTTAATAATAATAAATGGTTACCTGCATATTTACATAAAAACGTTCCTGGCACAGTGTTTGATTTATCTGATGAAAAATGTAATTTTTCTTCGTTAATCAAATTCGACGGTGCTTATGAAGGAACTGCTCTACTTTTCTGCTTCTGACTTGATGATTCAGGTTGACTACAAATCAAATGACAATTCCATACACTACTTTTCCCATCGACAGTTAACTTTTGGTGAACGTGTTGTGGTTGAGCAATATCTTCTCGCAAATGTTGCTATTAAAACGGAGTACTACAAAAAGCATCCTGCGATACTGAATTATCTTGGTATCAACGGCAAACTGATTAAAGATTTGAATCAGTTTCATTTAAAAAATACCATAAAAAGCCTCAAGGGTAAAGAAAAGGAGGCAGAGGCTGCCGTACAAGATTTGATTAATGAAGCATTATCAAAATACTATTTTGAGCAAATCGGCAATGTATTAATAGATTTGAAAAATGAGAAGCAACAAAATAGAACCTTTCTTAGAGATCAGCTCATCGAATTAATCGATGCCTATAACTTGTATTCAGATCGAAAAGTGCCCTATGAAGAGGTTCTTCCAAAAGCATTTATTACAAATAACTAAAAAAAGCTATTGTAAGGAGTTGAAGACAATGAACTGGCGCAGCGCAACAATTGCAATTTCGACATGTTTCTTTTTTCTCACAACTGTTGTCTACTCTCAAGACACTTCAGGTGAATGGGAGCTTGGTTTAAATGCAGGTGCACAACGTTTTTATGGTGACCGGACTGCGGCTGGATTTGGACCTGGTTTTGAAGGATTTGTGACTTATCGTATCTTAAAATTTGCTGATCTTGCTTTTTCAGCCGGTTACAGCGTTCTAAGGTATAATTTAGTCGCTGGAGGCACAAGCACCACAAATTTGATCAATGCCGATATCAAAGGAAATTTCGAGCTGTTGTCGCAAGGAGTCGTGAGGCCTTTTATTAGTCTCGGGCTAGGCATTGTCAATTTTAAAGTAACGTCTGCGGTTGGGGGACGGTTCTTCGATGCGTCCATTTTTGGAGGAGGCGGTTTTCGATTCCGTCTTAACCCTAAGATTGACTGGTTGATCGGCGCCGATTACAGATTCTTAACCGGGGATACGATCGATAATTCCGGATTGCAAAAGGAGGGCAGCTCCGGAGATGGTTATCTCAATATACGGACGGGTTTTGCCTATAGAATTGCGGGAGGAAAGGACGATTATCCGGACGTTATTGCCGATCAGCGAGACTTGCTTTACGAGGAGGAAGGTGACGACCTTGCCGCCCTGGATAATGAAAACATACCTGTTGATTCCAAGCGAGAAAACCAGAATATGGAAGAGTACATTAAATTAAAATCAAAAATTGATCAGCTTTCGCAAAATTTGGACTCGCAGGAAAATCAAGTAACAAACCTGCAAAATCAATTGTCCGGCCGAAGGCAGGTTTTGACGTCGCTTGAAGGACAAACAGCTAATAGACGTCCCGTACGTCGCACAAGAAACTCTTCTCTTTCCGGCTTTTCTGACATCTACGAAGAGGCGCTCACAAACTATTATAATAAAAATTATGAGGAAGCGATATCTCTGTTTCGGGTTCTTATCGATAAATATCCGAATCACACACTTGCGAGCAATTATCAATATTGGCTCGGACAAAGCCTTTTAGCTCAAAACCGTTATCAGGAATCGATCGTTGCCTTTTATAAAGTTCTCAACTTTGAGCGCTCGTTTAAAAAAGACGATTCTTTGTTTTATTTGGGGAAAACATTCCTGAAAGTCGGTTCAGGCGATAGTGCAAGGGAATCTTTTGCGCGCTTAATTCGTGAATACCCCTCGAGTGAATTTGTAGAAGAGGCAAGAAACTATATTCAAAAACTGTAGTCTCTTGATATAATATTCGTTTTTTTGTCATCTCAGTTGTTGTCGTTTTAATGGAGCCGTATTTTTTAAATCGTTGAAGCGATCATTTTCCGACATCCCGCCTTTAATTCTTGATCGCTGGCGATAGTTGATGTGGCCGTCCGCTCAGCTTTATTTATAGGGCTCTGGACTTGTCGTACGTATAATAAACTTGATTTTTTTACTTTATTTTACAAGATTAATTTACTGAGATACGATATGTTTATCATCCTGGAGTTTGTTCGATGAACAACCTAAGGATTCTTATCGCGGGCGTCAGTCATTCCTACCTCGAGATATCTAAAAGGATGCTCCAGTTTCATTACAGTCACTGTGATATAGACTTTGCTCTCTCAGGCCGGGAATGTATTGAAAAAGCGCTTAACGATTCATACGACCTCGTGCTGCTCGATTATAACCTGGACGATATAACTGGGCTGGATGTTATCGAACAGCTTAGAAGAGAAAAGTTCAAGGCCCCTTTGGTCATTTTAATCGATGAGGGACAGGACGAAATTGCCGTCCAATTGCTGGAAAAAGGCGCGTCGGATTACATCCTCAAAGTAAGAGGTTATTTAACAGCCCTGCCGATCACAATCCGGAATATTTTAGAAAGAAAGAATTTGGTTCAGGCTGAAACCTCGATCATTCCGCGTCTCGATAAGAGCGATTTACGTGACCGAAGTAAAGGTTTTTTTATTTTGGATCGCAAGGGCCGGATCTTGTCAGCGAATCAAAATATGGAAAAGATCACTAATTATAGCGAAGACGAACTTCTCGAGCTCAATCTTTTGGATTTATTACCCAAAGAAAATGAGAGGTCTTTTTTTGATTGGCTCAATTCATTGACCAAAAACGGAAATTCCAACCAGACATTTAAAACAGAAATACTGGGTAAAACCGGTGATAAAATTTTTATCGACATCGCTCTCACCGCGATCAAAGACGAAAATCAGAAAATCGTCAGCTATCGCGGGAGGTTGGAGAGTCTGAACCGGGATTCCTTGAAACATCAAGTTCCGGAAAATGCTATCGATCAATTGGGCATGCTAAGAAGACTCTCTCATCTTATCACAACGTCCTATCATGACCCTCTGAACACTTTACTGGAACGCATGGCTGAATTGGCTTGCCAAGCATTTAAGTTTCAGAGAGCGACAATTGCTTTGTTGGATAAGAGAAAAAAAGCTTTTATCAAGCAAGTTATGATAGGCTATAAAACGAGACCCGCAGCCGACAGCAAAAATATTGAAGTTCCTGAAGAGGTAATTCGAAAGATTTTTTCAGGGCGATTTCGGGTAAAAGTCATCTACTATAATCAAGATTATCGAGACACCGCGAGTTATCTCAATTCCAGCTTTCCGGAAAGGCGCACTCAAAAGAGGAGGCCGCCAAGCCAATGGCACAAGCGGGACTTGATTTTAGTCAATTTAATGAATCGCGCAGGCAAGACATTCGGATACGTTTCACTCGATATCTCCGTTGGCAATAATACACCGGCAAGAGATACTTTTCATAATTTAGAGCTTTTCGGGCAATTAGTATCCATGACCATTGAAAATTATTATCAATTTTCCGCTTTGGACAAACGTTCCAGGAGATTAAAACAGCTTCTGGTTACCAGCAATATCTTTAAACTATACTTGAGTCTAAACAATTTGCTAAAAGAGGTTGTCTGGTCGATAAAATTTTCATTAGATTTCAACATGGTCGCTCTTGGTTTGATAAGCAAAAAGAGCGGTCATTTGGAAATTAAAGCCGTTGCCTGTGACGATAAGCTGAAAATGAGTCGATTGCGAGAATTGACTTTTCCTCTTGAGCAATTTGCTGCACTTCTACGCAAGGAATACAATCGCGGCAGATCTTATTTTGTCTTGAAAAAGGAGGCGCTCTTCCACACATTGAAGCAGATTTATTTCGGCCCCAATATTCAGTCAAATGTCAATGGGAATTGGCCTGCCTGGGGAGTCCTTTTGGTGCCGATAAAATCGCGTGATGGGAAAGTCGTCGGCGTCCTCATGGTTGACGATCCTGAAAATCGACAGTTACCTAACAACGATACAATCCATACCTTAGAAATTTTAGCCAATCAAATAGCTGTCGCGATAGACAACAGAATCCTGTACGTACAAGCGAAAAATAAAATTTCCGACCTGCAAGATTCTCAACAAAGTCATCGAGAACCCGTAAAGCCCGAAGCGAGCGTCATTGAGGACCCTTCGGTGGGAATAAAAAACTTCGTTGATAGACTATTTAAATGAAGGTCTTTCACTGAGTGTTCCTTGCCTGATTGAATTCTTCATTTTTAACAGACTTCTTTTGATTGGGCATCTCTCCTATAATGGGTGTAACCGGTCAGTTCTGTGAGGTGGTAATGCAGGCATCTTGCCTGCAAGATGCCTGCAGGCTGGAAGCCTGCTTTACATTTTTCCTTTGTAACTGACCGCTGACTAATCGGTGGTATTTTTTCTTGACTTCATAAAGCCAAATCATTACTTTGTAGCTTCAAAACTTTAGGTTGTCCGATAATCTGAATTACTGGGTAGCGCTAAAAATAAACCCAGATGCAACACAATTCAACTATTCACGTTTCATTTTGTTAGTGTACAATCGTTCGTCCTGAATTCGACGCAAGGGTGCGTTTAGGTGTCCGATTGCGCTCAAGTACACGGCATGATTGATGTTTAATATCAATTTCATACAAATTTCAGGAGGAAAATACTAAATGGAAGGGTTTGAAGTCACTTCAGGTGAAAACGGTGGGATTTCGATTCTATATATAAAAGGATATTTGGATGCTCACACGGCGCAGGATTTGGAGAATGAATTTCAACAGCTCGTTGACGCAAACAAATACAATATTGTTGTCAACTTCAAGGATCTGAATTATATAAGCAGTGCCGGGCTGGGAGTATTTATGGGTTTTATTGAGGACATTAGGAAGAACGGCGGAGATATCAAGCTGACGGATATGAAACCCAAGATCTACCGGGTTTTCGATCTTTTAGGTTTTCCAACCCTTTATGATATTTTAGACGAAGAGAACAAAGCTGTCGAGAAATTCAACAAATCCTAGTTGGATAAAACGGATGCCGACACAGGTAACATTCATGATAATGCCCAAAAATAAGGTGGTGCAATTTTGTCTAGGATCCTAAGAAAATATCATTTAAAGGTGACTAGCCAATCCGACAATCTTGCGATTGTACGAGAATTTGTTTCTAATGTAGCAACAAAAATCGGGTTCAATACGGATGACGTGAGCAAGATCGAATTGGCGGTTGATGAAGCATGCGCGAATGTGATAAAGCATGCTTACCATGGAAATTCTAAAAAACAAATCGAAATTTCGATCAAAATCGATAAAAGCAAAATGCTGGTGATCGTCACAGATAAGGGGAAGGGTTTTAACCCTGAGAATCTCGAAGCACAGAATATGGATGAGTATTTGAACGAAATGCGAATCGGTGGATTAGGTCTGCATTTGATTAAGACCCTTATGGACCAAGTGGATTTTGACATCAAGCCGGGTGTGAGAAACCAGGTTAAAATGGTCAAGTTTTTAAGTAAGGAATTGACTGACAAATTAATGAACTAAAATAGAGTACCCTACTTTCATTCATCAAAAAACAGTGACTCAAGAATTAGATACCAAAATAATCGAACTTCAAGACCTGCACGAATTAAGCAGAACCATTACCTCGTCTTTAAACTTGAAGGAGGTTCTCGATACCATACTGAGGACTCCCATGGGCAAGTTGCTCATAAGTAAGGGTGTGGTCTTAATCGAGCGAGACGCGCACAGTTTCACGATAGAGACGTTAAAAGGCTTGCCGAAGACTATTCTGGGAAGCAAAATTCAAATAGATGATTTACCCGGGGATCCCGAATTTATCGATAAGTTGCCTCCATCACCCTGGCAAGCTTTTTTGAGAAAGAATAGTATCGAATTGGTTATCCCAATTATCCACAGCGATGATAAATTAGGACTCATCGGTTTCGGTAAAAAGATTTTAGGATCTGATTACTCTGACTCGGATCTTGAATATCTAAACTCTTTATCAAATATCGCCGCTACAGCAATCCAAAACAGTTTGATTCACAATCAACTGAAGGAGGTAAACTGGAGTTTAGATAAAAAAAATCGCGAGCTGTACACTATTAAAGAAATAGGGGAGGAGCTCAATGCGAATCTTTTTGAGCCGGAAAAAGTCGTCAGTTTGTTGGCCTACTCCATTATGGGCGAGTTGATGGTCAATCGTTGTTTGATTTTTTTAAATGTGAACGGAAAGCTGGTTCTTAATCTCAATAAAGGATTCTCCAAAGATGAAATAGATAAGATTGAACAGGATAAAATATTATTGAAAGCGTTGTCAACTTTGGAAAGTCCCCTGAATATTCTTGAGGCCGATGATTCCGAGTTCGCCGCGCGATCTCAGGAATTGGGGGTCACGGTCTTAGTTCCCATGCGGATGCAGCAGAAAATGAAAGGCGTGATCGCCTTGGGAGAGAAAATAACCAAAGCGCCTTTCATTCAGGAGGAATTGGATTTCCTGACAACCCTGGGAAACTCGTCTATCATTTCCATCGAAAACGCTCTCTTGTTCAAAGAAATGTTGGAGAAGAAAAGGCTTGAGGAGGAGCTGCAGATTGCAAGCGATATCCAAAAACAGCTCTTACCGGATTCCTCACCCCAGTTAGAAAGATACGAAATCGCAGCAGACAATGTATCTTCACTACATGTTGGGGGTGATTATTTTGACTGCATCAAAATTGAAGACAATCTCTATAGTTTTTGCATTGCAGATGTTTCAGGGAAAGGCGCCCCGGCAGCATTATTAATGTCAAATCTACAGGCGAGTTTACACGCATTGATCAATACAGGATTAAGAATCGACGAAATTACGTTTCGAATTAATAATTTAATCTACAGAAACACAACCTATGATAAATTTATTACCTTTTTCTTAGGCGTGTTAAATTTGAGTGAACGGACTTTCACATCGGTCAATGCGGGGCACAATCCCCCATATCTTTTTCATAAGGACGGGACATTTCAAAACTTTGAAGAAGGAGGTCTTATTCTCGGCATGATGCCAAATATCCAATACGATACCGAAACAGTTAGCCTCGAATCCGGAGATTGTATTGTAATGTTCACTGACGGAGTTTCAGAGGCGATGAATAGTAAAGAGGAAGAATTCGAGGAAAAGCGTATTGAGGCATGCGTGCTCGACAATTACGATTTGTCCGCCGAAGGTATTTTACAAACATTGAAAAAAGCCGTTTACGATTTTGCTCAAGATCAACCTCAAGCAGATGATATTACAATTCAAGTCATTAAAATCTTTTAAGTTGGGAATGAGCACACACATTCTTCATAATATACGGCCATTTTTCCCTCTAAATTAAATTATTAAGGAAGATCGTTTTATTTTCAAAAGGAATTGAATGTTGAAATTCCAACCTTAAATAGACCTAACTTCAAACTCTTATTAAAATTCGATTCGTGAAATGGCTTCAATACTTGTGGTTGATGACGACAAATCCATTGCCTTCTTATTATCGGAAGTCTTGAAAAAGGACGGACATCAGGTCAAGGATGTGTTCGATGGCAAATTAGTTGCGGATGAGCTTAAAAATAACCAATATGACTTGGTTATTTCTGATTTACATATGCAGGAGGTAGGAGGAATTGACGTCCTTAAAGTGGTGAAAGAAAGCGACGAAAGTACCGAAGTGCTCATCCTAACCGGTCACGGCTCAATCGCGACAGCCGTTGAAGCAATGAAACTTGGGGCATTTGAATATCTTTCCAAGCCCGTGGATATGGAAGAATTTAGGCTCAAAGTTCAAAAAGCCTTGGAGCGACGATCATTACGGGAACAAATTGCCAAGCAGGAAAAGGAGCTGAAAGCAAATCAGGAAATGATAAAGAAGGACCTGCAGCTTGCCGGGCAAGTACAAAGAAGTTTGGTACCGCGGCCGATAAACTTACCCAATATTGATGTCTTTGTTAACTATATGCCGATGATCGGAATCGGAGGAGATTTTGCCGACGCCTATTACGATGGTCACGAAAATGTCTATCTAACATTGGTTGACGTGACTGGACATGGGATTACCGCAGCCTTGCTGGTGAACCGTATTTGCAGTGAAGTTCGTAAGTTAATCCGGGAAGAAAGGGCGCCAAGCTCAATCCTGTTTAATTTAAACAACTTTATTTTTGACGCTTTCGAGGGCATGGCGATGTTTCTGACGATGTTTTCCGGTGTTATCAACTTACGGAAGGGATTGTTCACTTACTCCGGAAGTGCGCACCCGGCCATTATTTTGTGGAACAGCAGAGAAAATAAATTTGAAAAACTGGAATCGCAAAATGTCATTTTAGGCTACGAAAAGTGTGAGGAAAAAAAATTCATTCAAGATGTGAGGGTCGTCGGTCATCAAGACCGTATTATTATGTATACTGATGGAATTATTGAAGCTGAAGACACAAAGGGGAAACAGTTAGGAGTCGACGGCTTCATCCGTTTTTTTCGGTCCAGCATCTATTTACCGGTAAACGAAATTATCGATAACATTATCACTGGTATCTCCCAATATAGCCCCAATCCATTAAAAGACGATGTGTATTTGATCGTCTCCGGCATGAAGTAGAGTCAAAGCCTTTTCGCAGGCAAGCTGCGAAAAGATGGCTGACGCCGAAAGCTCAGCCAGAGGTTAATTGTTAAAAAAAATTCCGAATATAGTAGTTGCTAGTTTAGCACGTTTTCTCTATACTGCTATAAGGAAATCTAATTCCAAATATCCGTTTAATAAATGACTAACATTTCTCCATTTCTCACTTCGCCAGAATGACTTAAGTTACTATAAAACAAAGACGATGAGATGATTTCATGATTTCATTCCCGAGTTCGCTTTTTTTATTTACGCCGAAGGCGTTAGACATCAAAGCCCAGGGTTCGTCGAAGACGTACCCTGGGTTGGAAAAAGAGCATGTCACACGAACCCTGAAAGGGTTCAACAAAAGCGGTCGAAATTAGAACGACATGCACACATACAATACCTACATCCGACGATAAAGAATCGTTTTTTGTGAAACCCCTTTGGGGTTTTGATTTTCAGTGTTTTCGTAAACCGAGGGTACGGCTATCGCCGAACCCTCGGCTGTGTTGTTTTAACCCCGATGGGATGGGTCGGGGTAATAATCAATGCGAAACTTTCGCTCAATGAACTGAGAAATGTTAGTAAATGAGTAAAGCAACAAGAATCATTTTCTACGACTGAGACGAATATGGAAGAGAAGATGTCTGAATTAACCGAACTTGCAAAACAGGACCCGTATTACCGATCCCAAAAGCGCTTCCGGATTTTCGATAAATTAAAATCCGGCAACCCGAAGTTAAATGTCATTTTATTTTTTTCGACCTACCTCACAACGTTTATGGCGATGTGGCTTCCATCGGGAAGTTGGCAGGACGGTTTATGGTATAGCACAGGAATCATTTCCATTTTACTGGCTCATGAGATGGGTCACTATCTCATGTGTCAGAGACACGGAATCAAGGCGACTCTGCCTTTTTTTATTCCTTTTCCCCTGCCATTTTTGAATCCGTTTGGTACGATGGGCGCCGTGATAAAAATGGAATCCGGTATCCCCAGCAGAAAAGCTCTTTTTGATGTGGCGGTCGGCGGGCCGCTCGCCGGCCTGGTTGTCACGATCCCGTGTATCTATTATGGCGTTCAATTGTCAGATATTATAGAGGTTAGCTCGATTCAAGGTACCATTTTGGGAGAGTCCTTTCTTTATGCACAAATCTCAAATATGGCAATAGGGGATGTTGCCAGCGGTATGGATGTGATGCTGCATCCATTGGCTTTTGCAGGATGGGCAGGCCTGTTTGTCACGGCACTCAATTTACTGCCTATCGGTCAACTCGACGGAGGACATATTGTTTATGCTTTATTCGGGAAACAACATAAGTTGGTCGCCCGTACAGCACTGGTCGTTTTTGGCCTTATTTGCATCTTCATGTATCCCGGATGGATTTTACTCCTCCTGCTGATCATCTGGTTCGGTTACAGACATCCGCCAACCCTAGACGATACACCTATCGATAAGAAAAGATTCGTAATCGGTATCCTAACCTTGATTATTTTTGTTCTCTCGTTTACACCGGAGCCGTTTAAGTTTGTTGAACTTCAATAAAAAAAATAAAAGGAGTCTTTGCACATGTCGTTTCAGTTACCTCAGTCTTTCGATTTGGCCAGACTGCCCACTCCCATCGAAAAATTGGAAAACACAACCCAGCTTTTCGAAGGGGCGGACATATATATCAAACGCGACGATTTTACCGGTTTAGCCACAACAGGGAATAAAATCAGAAAATTAGAATTCCTACTTTACGAAGCGGTAGAGCGGAATTGCGATTGTGTTATCACTTGTGGAGGCGTGCAGTCGAACCACGCGCGCGCTACAGCGGTCGCCGCCGCAAAGCTTGGACTTAAGCGCTATCTTATATTAAGAAACGGCATGGGGACAGCATTAGAAGGAAACTTATTTTTGGATCGCTTGGTGGGAGCTGAGATCGAATACATCTCGCATGAAGAATACTCCGAAGTCGATGAAATCATGCATACAAAGGCAAAAATGCTCAGTGACAGAGGAGAAACAGCTTACATCATTCCGGAAGGGGGGTCCAATGAGGTCGGATCCTGGGGGTATGTTAAAGCTGCCAAGGAGATCGACGAACAATTAAAAAACATGCAAATCAAAATTCATCATATTGTGATCCCGGTTGGGTCGGGTGGCACGTACGCCGGCTTACTTATTGGAAAATATTTATACGATCTGCCTGCGCTGATTCATGGCATCAACGTGTGCGAAAATCAGACTTATTTTGTAAAAAAAATAGACATGCTCTTAAAGGCCATGAAACGACGTTATGACCTGCAACTTCCGATTCGCACCTCTGACATCCGTATCATCGACGGATACGTCGGTAAAGGTTACGGGCTAAGCAGCCAGGTAGAGCTTGATCTGATCAAGCAGGTTGCACAGACCGAGGGAATCATCCTTGATCCGGTTTATGCAAGCAAGGCATTTTTAGGAATGAAGGATCAGATCCGGAAGGGTAAGTTTAAAACCGGGGAAAATGTGTTGTTTATCCATACCGGAGGAATTTTTGGGCTTTTCCAGAAGAAGGAGTTATTTTTTTAACGAATGTCTGAACGAAAACTCGAAGAATGCGCGATTTGAAAACCTCTTCGCGAAGGCGTCCCGCCGAGCAAAAGAAGGAATTCATCCTCGGCCAGGAGGCCTTCGGGAAGATATGGTCGTTTTCGTTCAGACACTAACTAACTGTCGTTTTTAGAGCGCCCCCCACCGCATATTCAATTTCCAGAACGTTCTTTTTTAAGCGATTCGTCATATCCTTCCGATCATCGATCATAATGCTTGTAGATAAACGGTCGGCGAAGTTCATGATTTCCTGGTGACATTTGCGGATAATCGCCATGATTTCATCCCAGTCGCCTTCGATGATCAATCCCATTGCTGTCAACTGGTAGTCGAGCTCGCTTTTATCGACGATTGTCATGGCTTTGGCAAGCATTTCTTTGATTTCATCGCCCGTGCCAACCGGGACGAATTGAACATGTGCAAGCATAGGACAAATCTTTTTAAGTTACTATTATATTTTGGTTTAACGAATGGTTAAATATATGAAAATTCACACTAATGTCAAGTCAAAAAAGAGTCAAAATTTGCAAATTAAATGTTGACATTCCATAAGTGAATTAATATATTTTCTTTTCACAAAAAGCCCTAATTTGCTGAGCCAACGGCCTCATCCATATTGCTAAACAAAAAAAAATGCAGCGCTTATTGGAGCCTTACCCGAACCCCTGCGATTGGTGTTTTACTTACGTCCCCCTTGTGGATATTCTATGAATTTCTCGCGTTCCGATTGAATAACGGATGGGATGGTAACTTTAGAACCGGAACGGACCTTCTTATCAAACAGACTCTTAAAGAAATAGGGCTTCATTTCGGTATTGTGTTATTTATAGTTGGTTTGTGTGTCGCCTGGCTGCTCAAGGACAACGGTAAAGAGGTCCGCACATGGCTACAAAATCCAATATTTATTGTGGGGAATGTCCTCGAAAGTTTACTGTACGGACTTTTATTGGGAGTCATTATCGGCGGCATAACCGGTTTTTTTTTATCGCAGCAGAGCTTGTCTGCAGAAACACGGGTGATAGAACTCGTCATGAACCTCGGAGCCGGTATTTATGAGGAGTTCATTTTTCGCTTCATCCTGCTTTCCGGACTGGTGTCCTTTTTCAAAAAAACCATGCCTCGAAAATATATCATTGGCTACGGGGTCGCGGTTATCATCAGCTCACTCATTTTTGCGGCTTCGCATCATCTTCCGGTGTTTGTAGAACCCATGCTCTACGAAGCATTTTTATTCCGTTTTTTTGCCGGAATTTGTTTTGCCGCGATTTTTATTTTTAGGGGTTATGGCGTCGCAGCCTACAGTCATTCGTTTTACAACCTGTTTTTAATGCTAAGGTGAAGAGACTCTCAATGAAAAAAACGCTGTTCATTTTTTTGCTATTTTCGTTAACTTTGTTTCTGGTTGGACTGTGGTTTTTCCTTTCTCCCGTTGTCATCGGGGAGAACAAAGATTCGCACACGCTCAAAATTAAACGGGGACTGTCGTTTGTGGCTATTCAAAATTTAATGCAAAAACAAGGCATCATCAAAAATAGTTACAAAATTGCGATCGTTTCACGAATATTAGGATATCGAGACAGGATTAAAGCAGGAGAATATATCCTTTCTGGCGGGCTTTCAAGCTATGCTTTGCTAAAGAAATTAGTTGCAGGAAAAGTGACGCAGAAACTAGTGACGATTCCTGAGGGAAAAACCGCAAGACAAATTGCTTCTATTTTAGCAAAAAAAATTGAGATCGACTCCGCTCGTTTTGTTTCCTTAGTCACAAACTCTGTTTTGAGCAAGCAGCTCGGCATGACGACATCCTCCCTGGAAGGCTTCTTGTTTCCAAACTCCTATAACCTGCACTGGGGTATGACTGAGGAGAAGGTGATCAGAATCATGGTTGACGAATTTCAAAAACAAGTTGATGAGGAGGTACGTTACCGGGCCGAGCAATTCGGCTTCACCCTGGTGCAGGCGCTTACTTTGGCCTCGATCATTGAAGGCGAATCGGTCGTGGATTCAGAGCGGGAAATGATCTCTGCTGTTTATCATAATCGTTTAAAAAAGCGAATGTTGTTGCAAGCAGATCCAACCATTCAATATGTTATCCGAGATGGACCGCGCCGCCTGCTCAAATCCGATTTGAAAATCGACTCCCCGTATAATACCTATCTCCATCCCGGCTTGCCCCCTGGACCCATTAATAATCCCGGGCTTGCGTCTATTAAGGCCAGTGTGAACCCTGCTGGCGGAGACAATCTTTATTTTGTTGCGAACGGAGACGGGTCGCATACGTTCAGTCGTACTTTGCGCGAACATTTAAGAGCAAAAGCTAAGTTTGATCGATACCGCAAGCAAGTAAAACAACAAAGGCAAAAAGGGGACAAAAATGGGACAGAGTGAATGGCACCACAACCTTGATTTTTTCGACTCTCTCAATCCTGTACAACGCAAGGCGGTTGAAACAACAGAGGGACCGGTGCTCATCGTTGCCGGGGCTGGAAGCGGAAAAACCCGAGTTTTGACCTATCGTGTTGCACACTTGATTCAGAATCTACGCGTTCCTGCCAAGAAAATATTAGCAGTCACTTTTACCAATAAGGCAGCGCAGGAAATGCGTGAACGAATCGTCAAGCTCACGGGTGGACTCGGAAAGCAGGCCTGGCTTGGAACATTTCATGCCATGGGCGCCCGGCTTTTACGGGTTGACGGTCATCATTTAGGTTACAGTCGTAATTTTTCAATTTATGATCGTGAAGATCAGATCCGGTTCGTCAGAAGCCTCATGAAGCAGTTAAACATCTCAACAGATCAATTCTCTCCCGAACAAGTCGTACGCCACATTAGCAAAGCCAAAAGCTCCTTTATGAATCCCGATGAATATAAGTCAAGTGCTCGAGAATCTCTCGAGCAAACCGTCGCTTACATTTACGGTCACTACCAGAAGGGACTTGTTGATAATAACACCATGGATTTTGACGATCTACTGGTTAACCCGATCTATATGTTCGAAAAAGCTCCCGATGTTTTGAAAAAATATCAGGAGAAATTTGCTTATATTTTGGTTGATGAGTTTCAAGATACCAACCGGGCCCAATATATTTTTCTTAAACGCTTAGCCTCAAAAAGCCGCAACCTATGTGTTGTTGGAGATGACGATCAATCGATCTATCGCTGGCGCGGAGCGGATATTCAAAACATTTTGAATATTGAAAAAGATTTTCCTGAGTGCCAAATATTCAATTTAGTGCAGAATTATCGTTCGACGCAGCACATTTTAGATGCGGCCAATTCCGTTGTGGAGCATAATTTAAGTCGCCGGAAAAAAACGCTTTGGACTGAGAAGAACAAAGGGGAAAAGGTCACGATTTTTGAAGTAGACGATGCCGCTCAAGAAACTTCAATGATTTTGCAGAGAATTAAAGAGGGCATGTCTAACGGCGCTCAGAATTTTTCCGAATTTGCCATACTTTATCGTACAAATTCTCAATCAAGAGCGCTCGAGGATGCTTTTCGTTTAGAGAATATACCTTATAAAATCATCGGCGGAATTCGATTTTATGAACGCAAAGAAATAAAAGACGTTTTAGCTTATTTGCAACTGATTTGCAATCCTAAAGATTCCATCAGTTTTAAGAGGGTGATTAATTTTCCACTGCGAGGAATTGGTGAAACATCCGTCGCCAAAATCGAGCACTTTGCACATGAACACTCTATCTCGTTATTCGAGGCCGCGCGTAGAGTCGAAGAAATTGCTTCAATTGCCACGCGAACGTGTAAAAATATTATTGAATTCGGCACACTTATCGAGAAATATGCTTCACTCAAAGAAGAATTCTCAGCAGGAGAATTAACCCGGGCGCTGATCGATGAGATTGGCATGTTACGCTCATTCAAAGATATAGGAACGGAAGAAGCTTTGATGCGGGCGGAGAACGTCAAAGAACTGCTTTCGGCTATCAAAATAACAACCTCTGACGGGAAGAGGTTAGAAGATTTTCTAGAGGAAGTTTCATTGATTACAGATATCGATTCTTGGGACCAGGCCTCGAATGCCGTGACCTTGATGACGCTTCACAGCGCCAAGGGTTTAGAATTTCCAACCGTCTTCATTGCCGGATTGGAAGAAGGGTTGTTTCCATTATCGAGAACCTACAATGATAACGATGAGTTGGAAGAAGAAAGACGTTTGTTTTATGTTGGGGCCACTCGGGCGCAGGAAAAGCTGTATTTATCCTGGGCCTCGCAAAGAATGCGGTATGGCGAAAATTTTGAAAATTTACCTTCAAGATTTCTTAATGAAATTGGCAAAGAGTTTGTCGAACGAAAAAATCTCAAGAGGAACTATACAAAGCCTGCTCGGTATAATCGACCTGACTATAACTATAACACAAGACGTTCTGACGAAGATTATTCACAAGAAGTGCTTACTGTTGGAACGGAGGTTTCTCATACAACTTTTGGAGTAGGGAGGGTGACAGCGATTGCGGGAAGAGGTGAAAACACAAAAGTGACCATAAAATTCTATGAACTCGGAGAAAAGAAATTAGTTGTAAAATATGCGAATCTTAAGATTATCGGATAATCACTTCATGAGCCACATTCTTATATCGAAGCTGAGGCGGATAGCAGCAGCCATGTTCCTCGTCGTTATCTTTTGTAGCATGATTCCGTCTTTTGTGATATCACAAGAGTCACGCATCGACAAGGAATTTAATTTTGCCAAACAGTTGTTTGACGACAGTTTGTATGTTTTGTCGGCGCAGCAATTCACAGAATTTGCAAGCTCCTATCCGAATCATGAAAACGCGGATATGGCCTTATTTCTGAGCGGCGAAGCCTTCTATACTGCCGGTAAATACAAAAAAGCATTCACGGCCTACAAGAATTTGGAGATCCAGTATCCGCAATCCCCAAAGCTTGCACTCGGGAGATACCGGTTAGCCCAGTGCCAATTAAAGCAAAATCATTATCTCGAAGCCGGACAGTTGTTTAAACGACTTGCCATTTTCCATCCGGAAAGCGATTTAGCCCCACAAGCCCAACTTGCAGCCGGAAGAGCCTTTGCAAAGTCGAACGCGCAAAAGAAAGCGTTAAATGAATATTTCCGGGTCGTACAATATTATCCGCATTCTCAGGAACAACTGGAAGCCCGGCTTGAAATTGTGCAGATTTATTTGCAGCAAAAGAGATACGGAGACGCCATCGCTCAGATCGATGGACTCTTTCGCATTTATGGCGCCGATATGCACGACCCGCGGGTTTTTTTAGTGCAAGCGCGAGTTTTCGAAGAACTGGGGCAGCACGATAAAGCCGAAAAGCTCTACACAAAGTTAATTGCTGATTTTCCCGACTCTTTTGAATCGCAGAAAGCGCTCTACTATCTCGGCTGTATTTTTGAGAAGAATGGTGACTTTGAACATGCTTTACTGCAATTCCAAAACATCTCTGATAATAGCGAACAACGCGAGTTTTCTTCACAAGTTGCTCTAAAAAGAGGGGACATTTTAACAAAATTTGGACGTTTTGAAGACGCTTTGCAAAGCTATGAGCGGGTCCAATCGGGATCTCCGCAAATTCGATTTCACGCTGGGCTCAAAAGCGCTGAAATTTACTCGCGACAGAAGAACCCTGCGTTGGCTTCCGATATCCTCGAGAAAATCATCAAAACTCTCGAGGGAACCGGTTCTCAAAAAAACCTTATGACGCCACTTCTCGAACAAGCTTATGTCGCCTGGGCGCACGCGTTAACAAAATTGGGTTCGCTTCGTGAAGCGCTGAACGTGATTGATGAATTTGAAGAAAAATTTCCAAAGAGCCAGCAGAGCCCGGTCATGATTTTTCTTAAAGCTGAAATTTATGAAAAGTCAAAAAAATTCGATCGGGCTGCCCGGGTCTATGAATCTTTTATAGAAAACTTTAACCAGGACATACGCATCGACGATGCACAGTTCGCTTTAGGCCGGTGTTACGAGCAGGAAGGCGAATATGGCGAAGCGGTCTTCGAATATGAGAAATACCTCAATAAGTACCCGGCTGGTGACCTTTTTGATGAGGTGAAAAAGAGAAAGAATATTATCGATGAGACTATTCAGCTCAAAGAAACGACTTCTATCAATTATCTTTCCCATATGCTTAAACAGTTTAGAGACGGAGCCGGTTCGTCAAATTGGCATTACGAGTTAGGTAAAGTTTATCATGGTCTCAAAGAATTCAAACGTGCAATACAGGAATTAAAACAGGCGCTAAGCGAGGCGCCTGCAGACAGTACTAAAAAAGACGATCTCTATTTTTATTTAGCCGATTCATATTACAAAGTGGCATTAAAAAAGCAGCTTACGCAGGGAAAAGAAACCGACTCTGCTTATTTGGACAGCGCAAAAATCAGTTTATCTTTTTTGACTGAAAATCACCCGAATTCAAAGTGGTCCGAAAGGGCTTTTCTTTTGCTCACCCATATTCGGCTCGATACTCTCAATAATCCGGCCTACAAGCTTTCTGTCCTGAGTGACATTTACGATGCATGGGTAGCTCGTTTCCCGGACAGTCAAAGTTTAGATTATGTCATGGTCAAATTAGCGAATAGTCTCATTGCCGCACCCGACTCCGATACAACTCAATTTAAGGAAGCATTGTGGCGTTACCAACGCATCCTTGCTGATTTTCCCAAAAGCGCTTTTCGAGAAGAGGCGTTCTTTGGCGAGGCCATTGCTTTTGATTCATTACAGGCAGACTCCATGGCGATGTCGAAACTTCACGATTTTGCCAAAATGTATCCTCAGAGCCGCTTGACTCCGCAATGTTTATTTCGATTAGCGCAGTTACATTCCGAAACCGGAAACGAGAAGAAAGCTATCGAGTATTTACAGCTCGTTCTCAGCCGGTTCTTTTATTCCGACGTCGCACGGAAAGCCAAAATTGCCTTAGCTGAGCTGTTTTACAAAATAGGGGATTATCAGTCCTCAGTTGAACATTTTAACGGTGAAAAACATTTCTCTCTAAACGAGGCGCGCGCGTATGAAGCGCTCGGGGACGATGCAAAAGCGCTTACGAGGTATATTGCCTTTATTCAAAGCAACCCAAGTCATGAAAATACAATCGACGCGATGCGGGCTGTAGCGCTCATTTCTCGTAAACGAAACAAAACAGCTTTTGCCAAAGAATATTACGCCAGCATTATCAACGGAGGCGGTACTTCACTGGATAAATATCTGGCTTATTCCGATTTGGGCGATCTTTTTTTTGAGGAAGGTCTCTATCATGAAGCTCGTGAGCGCTATTTAAGTGCGATTTCATTATCTGAAACTCGCGCGCGAGAGCGAGTCCCGTGGAGACAAGCGATTCGATGTTTGTACAAACTGAAGAAATTTACTGCTGCGGAAGCCGATATCAAGAAATTTAAACGCACGTATAAAGATACGAAGAATGAGGAGGGACAGTTTTTAGTTGATAAAGCTCAGGCATATCGCGATGAAAAACAATTTGAGCTTGCAATAAAAACCTACAAAAAACTGAAAGGCCGTTTTCAGAAAACAGATTATGGAGCGCTGGGAGAGTTTGGTCTCGGCGCCGTTTATCTTATCACGAATCACACGGAAGATGCGCTAAAAATTCTGACTGCCATCCCTTCGAAATATCCCAATAGTGAAGTGACCCCATTAACCTATCTTAATTTAGGGGATTTTTATTATAAGTCGCAGCAAATTGAAAATGCCATTCCTGCGTTTAAACAAGTTATCGCTCATCCACAAGCCGGTAAACATGTCCAAAGCGCTTTACGTTATTTGATTAAGTGCTATAATGATTTAAAGCTGTGGGATCAAGCTATCGTTTACACACGCGAATATTTAGCGAAATACCCACATGCTGACGACGGTTTCAGTAAGCAGATCGAAATCGCGAGAAATCTTATGAATTTACGCGAGTACGACCGGGCGCTCGACCGCTTTCAGGCTTTGAAGTTGCATGCGGACGCTGAAAGTGAAGCTGAGATACAGTTTTACCTCGGTCAATGTTACAAGGAGATGGGAGATTTTGAGCGAGCGGTATCGGAATATTTAAAAGTGAAATATTTAACCAAACCAACGAAACTACCTTGGCATGTGACCGCCTTATTTGAGGCAGGCGACTCTTTGCTCCGCCTTGGAGAGGCCGTTCAAGCCAAAAAAATATTCCAGCGTATTTTAGATGAACAAGGTTTGGAAAGCAATTGGGGACGGTTTGCGCAGCAAAAACTAAACGATCTCACAGATTCGAAGCTGTCTTACGAACCAAAAGAACCGTTTTAAGTTCTGCCTTTTTTGGTGTATTGAAACTCCCGCGATAAAATCTTTCCTAAAGAGGGAATAACTTCGAGAAAGTAAAGTATCTTTAAATAACATCATTGGCGTCAATTTTGGTAACTATTCAGGCGGTGAGAAGCTTCGGAGTGCAAAACTTTAGTTTTGTACTGTTTCAATAAAAACGACAACGCTATAACGTTGCACTCCAATTCTAACGGCTGAATAGTTAAAAACTGCCGTGCAGCAGATGAATTCGAAGAACGAGAAGAGTGTCGAGCAGAACATTCAGAAGTCTCTATCGGGCGATCCCAGGGCTTTTGCGTGGATTATCGATAAGTATCAAAAACGTATTTATTTCAGTATCTATCAGATCGTTATGAATCATGACGATACGGATGATGTTGTGCAAGAAACGTTTATTAAAGCTTATACGAAGCTGGATACATACGACAGGAGTTATCCGTTTTACCCCTGGCTATACCGGATAGCGATTAATACATCGATAAATTATCAAAAAAAGAAAATGCGGCATCGAGCGTTATCTCTTGACGAACTGGATAGCAATAACCACCATCGTGACATCGCGGAGTCTCCCAGCCAGCTTTTCGAATCGGAGAGCAGTGAATTAGTTCTCAGATTGAAAGAAGCTCTTACAAAATTGCCGGCAGAACAACGAGCTGTCTTTCTTTTAAGAGTACGTGAAGAATTAAGCTATAAAGAAATAAGCGATACTTTAGAAATATCTATCGGAACCGTTATGTCGCGTCTTTCGCGGGCCAGAGAAAAGTTAAGGATCCATTTACACGGATATTTCGAAACAAAAGATAGTGAGGTCTAATTTCATGAATTGTTTTGATACAGAGCAAAAGCTGGGGAGCTATGTAGAGCGTGTCTGTTCAGAAGCAGAACGGCATGAAATCGAAGCGCATCTCCAAACGTGTGGGCATTGTACTCAACAGGTAAAAGCTCTTCATCAAATAGACATTTTGCTGAAAAACGAAACCTTTCCGCAACCATCTGAAGAATACTGGCTTGAGTTACCGAAAACCATTATCCGCCGGCTTGGCTTAAGTCAACCTCTCACATTTCAGAACAAGGTCTCACAATTTGTTAACGCTCTGGCGGTTCCAAAGCATATTGCGTGGAGCATGACCGGCGCAGTTGCGGTCATGGTGACACTTTTTTTGATAATGCATAGAGAGCGGCCTATTTCCGGATCCCCGCCGATTGCCGAACAACAGGTTACGCTCGAAGCGTCCGCCTCATCAGGAGAAAATACGAGCCCGAACAACCCACCCCAGGCGAATTCGATCGCACAGAAGCCCGCCAAGATACCTGGGGCCGTTCCCCAGTTACCGGAAGTGGACAAAGGAACGAACTCGAAAGAAAAGAGTCGCAAAGCTTCCAATGAGAGCCCCTCGGATTTGGCAATGGAAACCAGGCCCGAGGGACTTCGGAACAAGACTTTTTCAGCGCCTTTGCAGGGTGTTGCAATCTTGCCGGTTCGACATGATAAACTCATGAAGCCCAAATATGAGCGAGTTGTCTATCCGGTACCTTACATGATGTTCACGACGACAACGGATTTCGTTCAAGAGGATGACGACAGCCGGCGCCGGGAGATTCAGACTTATTCTTTCGATCACGGGCGCCAGACACCGCGAACACGCCGCCCCGATAAAGTCAACGACCTCAAAGTCCAAGAAAGCGAATTTTACGAAATTCTGTGGATTGCGCAAGAATCTTATCAGAAAAACGCAATATTTGGTTGTCTTATTTAAGCCGCGAAACACATCCGACGTTCCGTACATTGGCGATTTTCAATTTAGCCGGGGTCCTCTCGAGAATTGTCGAAGAATCCCAGGAACCTGAAATGGCGCAAGAAGCGTTAAGCTTTTACAAGAAACATGAGGAATCGTTACGGGTCCAGATGAAACGACGCTATGAAGAGAAAATAGCCTTTTTTAAATCCCTTCTAAAAAGGGAATAACGTTTCGAATAGAGACCTTCGGAATCCCCCTCCTCCTTTAGCCAAAGAAGGCCGTTGATTTATGAGCGGCCTTCTTTTTTTGATTTTGATTTGATTGCGATATTTTATAAGGGAGTCAATCAATCATGTTTGAACGAAAACTCGACCCTGATTGTCATACCGCAATCTCCCCGCTTAAAGAATGCGAGGGCAGGTTTAAGCAGGAATCTCATCCTTTCAAGCACGAGATTCCCAA
>JBHHWX010000003.1:0-37765 GCA_046756745.1 bacterium
TATTTCGTCTTGTAATTTTTGACAACGAGATAATCTACCGGAGGTAGTCACTTAAATGCGACGAAAAAATGTTTTCAGGTCCATCATTATCTTATTGGCCTCACTTTTATCGGTCCTTGCGTTATACCCGACCTTTCAATTGAGTCAACTTAAAAAACGAGCTGAGGATCATTATCTCGCCATCGAACAAAACACAACGCTCACTCGAAACGACATTACAGCCGCTCTTAAATCCACAAATTTGGAGTTGACAGCCCGGGATAATTTCGCAGCTACCAATGGAAATACCCTGGATGATATTCTCGACGACGTCAAATCTCTTGACGAGTTGTTTGTCAAAATTGAACAAAACGAGGAAAAATCCATCAAACTCGGCCTCGACCTTCAGGGTGGATCTTATTTAGTTTATGAAGTGAACTTACCGCAGCTTCTACGTGAAAATGCAAAGGTCGTGGACGATAAGTTTGAAACAGCTTTGAATAAAACCGTCGAAAAAGCGCAGTCCACAAACGACCCTTTCTTTGATGTCTTGACGACTGTCTTTCAAGAACAAAACCTCCGTCTGAGCCGCTACTTCGGTCGTCCCAGGGATGAGGATACAAAAATCGTATCCGATCTCACCGCGAAAGCTGAAGATGCGATCAACCAGATATTAGAAGTGCTGCGAAACCGTATCGACCAATTTGGGGTGTCCGAACCCTCCATTACCAAGCAGGGTTCACAACGTATCGTCATCGAACTGGCGGGCATTGAGGATGTGGATAGGGCCAAAGCGATTATCGGTACCACAGCGCTTCTGGAGTTTCAATTAGAAAGAGAGCCGGCCGTGATCAGTACGGTTCGGGCCGAGATCAACCGCATCATGAAAAAACAGTTGGCGGCTCAGTCCGGCGAAACCGCTGACGATTCAACACAATTAGCTGCCACAGATACGTCAGTCGTCAATGCAAAACTGCGCGAGGATACAAGCGTCAGTTTTGAAGAGGCTTTTGGCCTTTCTTCTTCACAAGAAAGTTCTTCTGACGATTCGGTTCTGATCGATAAAGGCGTTTTTGCAGAACGTCCGTTCGACGCTCTTTTAGCCGACTTTGGCGGCGACATGGCTGTGCCGACGAAGAACCGTAAACAAGTCGAACGCATCTTGAACTCTCCGGAAGTGCAGGCTGTCATTCCGAAAGATTCCGAGTTTCTGTTTTTAAGCACACCTGTCACCGCGCCAGATGGCCAAGATTATTACCGTCTATATATGCTCAAAAAGGAGCCGGAGCTTCGAGGGGCGATGATCGAAAACGCGGACTCCGACATCGGTTCCGGCATGGATGTCGGCCGCTGGGTAGTCAACTTTGAACTTAATGGGGAGGGGGCGCGAATCTTTTCCAGAGTCACCGGCGCGAACGTCGGAAGGCGTATGGCGATCGTGCTCGATGACAAAGTTGTCTCGATTCCGTCTATCCGAAACAAAATACCAAACGGACGCGCCCAGATTACCGGCATGGCGAATAATGAAGAGGCCAAAGATTTGGCTATCGTGCTGCGAGCCGGTAACTTGCAGGCTCCCATAGAAGTGATCGAAGAGCGAACCGTCGGTCCCTCGCTCGGAGAGGACTCGATAAACAAAGGCGTTTTCTCTGCATTACTCGGCGGGGCGTTTGTTCTGGTGTTTATGGTTTTTTATTACAAGATGTCAGGATTGGTCGCCGATCTAGCGCTCTTTCTTAATCTGTTAGTTATCATGGCGGTGCTCGCCGGGTTCCATTTTACTTTGACCTTACCCGGTGTGGCCGGAATTATCTTAACCATAGGTATGGCCGTCGACGCAAATGTCTTGATATTTGAGAGAATTCGCGAAGAGCTTCGCAGCGGGAAAACCGTGAGGGCTGCTATTGACAGCGGGTACTCCCGGGCTTTCAAAACGATTTTAGACGCCAACATCACCACCTTACTCACCGCCCTGGTTTTGTACCAATTTGGCACCGGACCGATTAAAGGTTTTGCCCTGACTCTTTCGATTGGAATCCTGATCAGTATGTTCACAGCGATTGTGGTGACTCGTGTGATCTTCGATTACTTCACCGACCGGGCTACTATCACAAAACTCAGTATTTAAATGAGGAATTTTTTCGGAAATGCAATTCTTAATAGACGCAAAAATTGATTTTATCGGCAAGCGGAAAGTTGCTCTGCTCGTCTCTGCATTGTTGATCCTCGTCGGTATAGGTTCCCTGATCATTCATGGGGGGCCAAATTACAGCATCGACTTTTTAGGCGGCACAACTTTAGCGTATAAATTTCAAAACGAAATCTCCATTGCCGACGTCCGCAATGCGGTATCGAAAGCCGGATTTTCAGGGTCAGAGATAAAAAATTTTGGGTCTGGGAATGAAATTCTTATCCGGATTGAAGAGCAAGAACAGGACAACAGAATAACCACTGCCATCGACAGCGCCTTAACTTCATCGTTTACGGATAATAGCCATAAGTTGGAAATGAGAGACACCGTTGGCCCTCGTATCGGATCGGAGCTGCGTACAGCGGCGACTTTATCCATTCTTATAGCCATGTTTTTTATCTTGCTGTACATCAGTTGGCGCTTTGAATTTATCTTCGCCGTGGGCGCCATTATAGCGGTTTTTCACGATGTCCTCATTACCCTGGGTGTGTTTTCCATTCTTCGCTTAGAGCTCTCTCTGGCGATTATTGCTGCGTTTTTAACCATCGTCGGTTACTCTCTTAATGACACGATAGTTGTTTTTGATCGCATCCGGGAAAATCTAAAATTGTTACGCAGAGACACCTACGAAAAGATCATCAACACCAGTATTAATCAATCTTTGAGCCGTACCGTCATCACATCGCTCACGACTCTGATCGTGGTTTTGATACTTTATATTTTCGGCAGTGAAGTTATCCGCAACTTTGCATTCGCGTTGATTGTCGGAGTGATTGTTGGAACATACAGCTCGGTTTTCATCGCGAGCCCGATTTTAGTGGAATGGCAAATGCGAAGAGAGACCAAAAAAGGCAGACCGATGACGAAAAGGGCGTAGCGTGCAAAACCGAAAAAGCCCGAATCCCAAATCTCCATCTGTAATCGCGAGGCCTTTGGGATTCTCTTGCAGAAAAACAATAACGTGTGTCGTGAATAGAGGACTGCCCCAATCCGTATTGTGAGTCGAGGGAGGCTTTATGAAGATTAATGAAAAATTTCTGGAAGATGTCGTGGTGCTGGAATTGTCCGGTAAAATCATGGGCGGTCCGGACGCTGTCTTGCTCAACGATAAGCTGCATGAGTTCATTGAAAGTAATAAAACCAAAATCGTTGCGGATCTTAAAAAAGTGAACTGGATGAACAGCTCTGGTTTGGGCATCCTCATCGGTGGTTTAACCACGATGCGTAACAATGGTGGTGACCTAAAACTGGTTAACATTCCGGACAGAATTCAAAGTCTTCTCATGATTACAAAACTGCTGACAGTATTTGAATCATTCGATTCGCTCGAATTGGCGATGGAAAGTTTCAAAGGATAGATTGATAAAATCACATTTTGTAAATATTTTTGTTGAGTTATGATAATAAAAAACTCCGGCCACACAGTCGGAGTTTTTATGTTATAACAACCAATCTTTTGCACAAAAGTGCAAACATTTCAAAAGGTCAAAGGTCACGTTATGAAAGCGGAACAATGGATGGATTGACGGAGTAATGGATCAATGAAAAACAGTCACAAGAATCCAGTAATCCATCAATCCAATAATCCTGTTGCATCATAGGATTACCGGTGTGTTATACTGATTTGAGTTGTTTTCACGTGCGGATCAACCGAGTTAGGTCTAAAAGAGCGATCGTATGTCTGTAAAAATTATCGTTGGAACGCAATGGGGGGACGAGGGGAAGGGGAAAATCGTCGATCTTTTGAGCAAGAAGGCGGACATCGTCGTTCGTTATCAGGGTGGGGCTAACGCCGGTCATACCATCGTTATCAACGGAGAAAAGTATATTCTGCATTTGATTCCTTCCGGTATATTACATGAAAGAACTCAATGTGTTATTGGCAACGGAGTGGTAATCGATCCGCAAGCCCTCATGGAAGAAATTGAATTACTGGAATCCAAAGGGATTACCGTCACGGGCCGGCTGCTGATCAGTCACCGCGCCCATCTCATCATGCCCTACCACAAACTTCTCGATCACGCCAAAGAAACCAAAGACGCCGGCAAGAAAATCGGGACGACCGGGAGAGGAATCGGCCCGGCTTATGTTGATAAAGTAAACCGTATGGGCGTCCGGATCGTCGACTTGTTGGATCGTAATGCCCTCAAAGAAAAACTGCGCCGTAACATCCAGGAAAAAAACGAAATATTGAAAAAAATCTATGACACTGAGGAATTAGACGTTGATGAGCTTATCAACCAATTTCTCGAATTTGATGAAAAAATCGATCCTTACGTCAAAGACGTCTCCTCCTTTCTCAATCGAGCCATCGATGACAACAAAGAGATCTTGCTCGAGGGCGCACAGGGCACTCTACTCGATGTTGATTTCGGCACCTATCCCTTCGTCACTTCTTCGAATCCAACCAGTGGAGGGGCTTGTTCCGGAGTGGGAATCGGCCCGACCAAAATAGACAGTGTGACTGGCGTCATAAAAGCTTACACGACCCGCGTTGGCATGGGCCCGTTCCCAACAGAAATTCTCGATGATGAAAACGTGAATCTACAGGAATTGGGGAATGAGTTCGGCGCGACCACGGGCCGTCCCCGCAGATGCGGCTGGTTTGACGCTGTGATCGCGAATTTTTCGGTACAGGTCAACGGCATCGATTTTTTTGCAATTACAAAACTCGATGTGTTAGATACTCTGGAAGAGGTGAAAATCTGTGTCGCTTACAAATACAGAGGAAATTTGATCAAGACCTTTCCCAGCGAAATGCGGATTCTGGAGAATTGCGAGCCGGTATACGAATCGTTTCCCGGGTGGCTGCAGTCTACCAGTAAAGTACGCAGCTATGATGCGCTTCCGCTGAATGCTAAGAAATATCTCGATACCATTCGGGACTTAACTAAGACAGATTTCGAGATAATTTCAGTGGGATCGGGCCGGGAACAAACAATCCTTATGTTATAACTACCAATCTTTTGCAAAAAAGTGCAAACATTTCAAAGGTCAAAGGTCGCGTAATAATAGCGGAACAATGGATTGATGGAGTCATGGATTAATAAAAACAGTTACAAGAATCCAAGTAATCCATCCATCCAATAATCCTGTTGCATAAATAGGGTATTACATCGTTTTATCCTGATTTGAGTTGTTTTCACGTGCAGCTTCGCCGTGCTGGGAATCCATCTTAAAACCAAAGATAGCCCCAATATTTTCCGCCGCACGTTCGGCCCCATCCAAATCGACATGTTCCCACGCGGTTTCATCCTTTTGTAAAAGGTCTAAGTGGGTTCCCCAACAGCCAGCGGTAAAGTGCTCTCTTGAAATAAATCTCCAAACCGTATATTTCCGTACCCATTTCACCAGGACGTTGTATTCGATAAAATCAGCCCTCGATGTATACAGAAGCGGGGTCCGGTTGGCAACGATTTCTGAAACCAAGCCGTAGCCAGGTTTGGACACCACCAGGTCGCACGCGTTAACCAGCTCGGGGAAGCGTATGAAATCGGGCGCTACATTCAAGCTGTTTTCAAAAGTGCGTTCGAAGCCCAATGTGATAAACAAATAACGGCGGTCAGAAAAAGCCGTTTCGAGATCGACTTCGGCCAGATCCGTCGCTCTTAAGGCAACTAAAACCAGAATTGACTGCGGCGTTGTTTCGATGTTCAGGGCTTTGAGAATCTTACTCTTAGGTTCAACAGCTCTTCGAGCGATGAGAGGGATATCTTTAATGTTTTGGAATACGGAAAGATCGCCGTGCATTGGCAGCCGCAACAATAAATCCGCCTTCCGGTACGATTCCTGAATGTGCGCAACCACATCGGCAAAAACCGGAATCTCCCGGATATATTCGCTGAGAATCCAGTCCCATGAAAAGTTCCCGATCGCAACCGAAGGCACTCCCGCTTGTTCAGCAACATCAAAAGCCAGGGGAGGAATGTCCCCGATCACAATTTTAATATCGTTCCTAAGCGCGAACGCGGCCTCTTTTTCCACCAGCACCGGTTTCTCCCGGTACAGTGCTTGCCACTGTGCCAGGGTTTGCAGTTTGTCGATCTCAAAACTGGTTTGTTGAGCGACCCCAATGTCGGTTTTGAGCGGATAAAAGGAATGGCTCGCTTTGACATTCAATTCAAAAATCCAGTGGGGAGCGTTAGATTTGATGTGAAAGTATAGATTTGGGTTTTTAGCCGCTAAGGCATTGATGACCTCAATGGCGCGGGTAGCGTGACCGTAACCGTGTCCGCTGATGTAGAAAAGGATGTTTTGCATGGATGGTCACTGAAAAAGCGGAGCCACGTTGTAGGCTTTCAGCGCATACTCTTTAATCATTCGGTGTGTATTAAAATAGGAGGCATTCAGTGCGATCGTATTTTTCATCATGCCGATCCATGCATTGCGGTTTTCGAAATAAAGAGGAATGATCACGTTTTCGAGCTTTTGGTACAAATTCTCAATATCTAAATTTTCGTCGTAATCGGAAAGATTGGCTTCGGTCGGTTCCGGGCCGATAGCCCACCCGGTCACTCCTTCGATACATGCTTCGATCCACCAGCCATCGAGCACACTGAAGTTAAGGACGCCGTTGTGCGCCGCTTTCATTCCGCTGGTTCCGGAAGCTTCACGCGGCCTTTGCGGATTATTAAGCCAGACGTCCACTCCCGAAGTTATCAAAGCGCCCAAGTTCATATCGTAGTTTTCCAGGTAGACGATATCAACCTTTCCTTTCAGCTTACGCATAGCCTCAAAAACGCTGCGAATGAGACCCTTGCCAATGTCATCTTTGGGATGTGCCTTTCCCGCAAAGACGAATTGCACTTTTCCTTTGGCGATCTTGGTGAGCCGGGCGATATCGGCAAACAGGAGGTCGGCTCTTTTATATCCCGCAGCACGCCGGGCAAAACCGACGGTCAACCGGTTCAGATTCATGTTGACGCCGGTTTCTTCATGTATATATCGCAACAGTTTTCCTTTGGCAACCATGTGCGCTTTCCAAATTTCCTCGTCGGGGATAAACATGGCCCGGGCAAAATGCGAAGGATCGATATCCCAGCCAGGAATGTACTGACTATACAAACGTTGAAAACTCGGCGATGTCCAGGTTGCTGAGTGTACCCCGTTTGTGATCGCCTCTAATTTGGGATAATTCAACATATTCTTTGAGACCTCGGTATGTTTTGCCGAGACGCCGTTGACGAAACTGCTGAGAGCCAGCGAAATGGTCGTTAGGTTCACCGGATTGGGGCCGCCGAGAATCTCCGATAGATAGTCGATATAAACCGGCCGCATTACTTTTTGGACCAGCTCGAAATTAAACACATCGTGGCCGGCCGGCACCGGAGTGTGGGTGGTAAAAACGCATCTTTTTTTGATTTTTTCCGATGAGCTGTATCCGCTCTCACGCAGAAGCTCCAACGCGAGCAGACTTGCGTGGCCTTCATTGAGATGATAACGCCGGATGTTGCGAAAACCCATATCGCGTAGCATACGTATGCCGCCAATACCCAGAATGATTTCCTGGCAGAGGCGAATGTAATCATCCCCTCCGTAGAGGTGCTTGTTTAATACCCGGTCTTTCTCAGAGTTTTCGGGCACGTCCACATCGAGGAAATAGACCGGCACGACGTAACCGTATTTGCCGACAATGTCGTATTCCCACACCCGGACTTCGACGGTGCGGTCTTCAATACTCAGCTCGATATAATTAGCAAGCAGTTTTAATTTAAATTCGGGGTGCCAGCGGACATCGGTTTCGATTTGTCTGCCATCGTTATTCAAACCCTGGTGAAAATAACCGTATTGCTGTAACAAAGTCATACCGACGACCGGTATACCCAAATCAGCCGCGGAGCGCAACGTGTCGCCTGCAAGAACGCCTAATCCCCCGCTATAAGACGGGAGATCATTTTCCAAAGCGACTTCCATGGTGAAATAGGCAATTTCTCGCTTCGATTTGTCCTGTCGGATTCTTTCGTAAATCTCACTCGCTTGATGCATTTCCCGATCCCTTTTTTATAGAGGTTGCGTTTTTGTGTCTTCAGTTCCCATTATATATCGTCACATTGCTTACCGTGCTGTAACGGTTTTTGGTTAGCGGGTTTGTGACGTGGGTCTAAATAACTTAGATGTGATTTGGGAGACCATCTTTCGAGGAACGAAACGAGTCGAGTTAGCGAGAACGTAATTCTTCATGCCAGAAATGGCAACGGGCTTACCTTTGAGAAAAGCTTGCAGGCCAAGCCGCGCGACATTTCGGGCCGGCTCTAAACCAAAGAGTTTTTTTGGGTCTATTTTTGAACGCTCGTGGAAGTTGGATTCTGTCGGCCCGGGACACAAGCATGTTACCGTTATTCCGCGCTCATTATATTCGGCGGCGATGGCCTCAGAAAAACTCAACACGAAGGCTTTGGTCGCGCTGTAAGTCGCAAAATACGGAACCGGTTGAAAAGCGGCTGTCGAGGCGACATTGATGAACCCTCCCGCTCGTTTATCCAGCATCGATGGCAAAAAATAGTAGGTGAGGGCAACGATAGCATTCATGTTTAGATTGCACATTTCTTGATATGTCGCATTATCAACGGACTGGAAATCTCCCCAACTTCCGAAGCCGGCGTTGTTGATAATGAGGCCGACATGAGGAACGGATTTTTGGATTTCAACAAAAAGCTTCGCCGGGCTTTCGGGACGGCTTAAATCGGCAGGAAAAACGTGCGTTTGAATCCCATGTGTGCTCGCGAGCTCCTCAGCTAACTCGTTGAGTTTTTTTTCATTGCGAGCCGTTAAAAGCACTTTCGCCTTTTCTGCAGCCAAGAGTTTTGCAAACTCTTCTCCAATTCCGGAGGAGGCGCCGGTGATAAGAACGGTCTGATCTTTAAAATTCTTCATATTCATTATCCGGCAGTAAAATTTTGAGCATAATTATAGGCAATAAATTGCTGAAAGTCAACACATATTATAGGAGGGAGTAGCGCGTGACAAAGGTGAGTGCTTAAATGTTTGGTTACTGTCAAAGGCCTTGATAAATCAACCCGTTGTTAACCTAATGCGGAATTCAGCGTTCTCTGCGAACTCTGCGTTCAATTTTATTGCTGCCAAACAATCTACCAGATGGCAACTAAACGGGTCATCTGCCTCTCGTGTTCTTTTAACGTATCTTTATCCAGAAAAGTCTTATAGTCGATGCTATGACTGCGAAAAATATCGCGTTCATATTTCTTTACAAATTGATTAGCTTCGATAACTTCAATTTTTTCGTATTTCATCGGAGCGCCTCTCATTTTTTCAAAATACATACAACCGTAGTCTTGAAGTCGTTTGCAAAAATAATAACCTGTATGTGTGGTATGATTATTTCAACTTTTCTAAGTAGGTACAGAAGGAACGCTTTCTTCCGGTCGGAAAATGGGAAACGGAATCTGTCTCCCCTGCGAATGCAGGGTCTCCTGGCCTTTTGCAACTGGCCAGGAGATTCCGGTATCCGGCTACCGCCGGAGCCGGAACGACAAACTGATGTTCCGACCGGTTTTATAGAGGGGAAACTAAACTAACTAAAAACAGAAAAACCCCGGCAGGTATCTTGCCGGGGTTTTGTGGCTTACGTTTGTGGTTAAATTTTTGAGACTTTGGTGGCTTGTAATCCCTTTGGTCCTTGCTCGACTTCAAACTCAACGCGATCGCCTTCCTCCAGAGATTTGAATCCCTCTGTGAGAATAGCCTTAAAATGAACAAAGATATCATCACCACTTTCTCTGGTAATGAAACCGTAACCCTTAGAGCTGTTGAACCACTTAACTGTTCCTGTTTCCATTGAAAAACCCTATTTTTAATGAAAATGTTGCGTACAAACGTGCTCCAGCCTCTTACGTCAAAAGATTCACTCAACGCAAGTCCGCTATTGAGCTGCCGCGGTCAAGCAAACCAAGATAAAAGCGCTAAAAACAGTGTACATTAATTTATAGAAACGAAAAGTAAGTTGAATAAATAAAAAAAGCAAGCTTTTTTTGTAGATATTTTTCTTGACATCATAGGTTTCACGCGCGGCGGGATTTCAACGCATGGAGCGTTCTGAACAAAAGTAACTTAGAAAATGCACAAAACTAACCTCATTCGCCGCTCGCCCGCCCTCGCTGTGCAAATGGGTGTTATACTTTGTAGACGACGCCCCTCCCGCCGCCTGGCCTCTTACCGATTTTGTAATGGGATATGGTTTGGCCGATCATGGTTCTAATCCCATTTTTCTGGCCAAAGCCTTGTAACGCGGGTCGGAACGAAGCGAGTCGAACTCAGGATGAATCTCCATATCAGACAGATAACGGTTGCGTTCGTTGTATGCCTTTTCTAACCAGTGCATAAACCCCTGCAATTGTAGGCGCTTCCTTACCAAACATGGACACCTTAGTTTCCGTAAACCTGAGCATATAGTCGATGAAAAGTTCTCGTGCTTTCATCGTATCCCCCATGGCCGCATGTCTTCGGCTTTGTAGACCACACCCATGCCGTCTTCGCCAAGTTTCTGCAAGATCTTGTAGTGTCGTATACTCTGCTCGATCAATTTATTACCTTAGATTCTATTATTTCACCCAGTATAACTTACATTTAAAAGGTTATTCAAATGTCTTCTAAAAACGGATTAAAGCCGGAATCATTGACATCTCAAACAGGCTCAATATCGCCAACTGGTCACATCCGCTCCTGCCGGCGCTGACTTCATGACGCGCTCGACAATTCGCGGGATAAACATCTGGTGGTAGCGCAGCCGTGAAATAGCGTTGGGACGTTCATGATCGCCGTTCCAGCAGTGTTCGGCCCGGTCGCCGTAATCAACCTCGCCATCGTAATAGGGATTCTTCGTGCCTTTCAGAAAGTCCTCGGTCAAGTACACGGCGTTGTTCAAGTAGTAGTTGTCCATGTCACCGCAGTAGATATGAATTTTGCCCTTGAGCTTGGCGCCGATTTTCTGCCAATCGCGCCGCATAATATGCTGCAAGTCGTAATTCTCCCGCCAATGCTCTGCCACCTGGTGATCGATTTTCCCGGTAAGCTTATCCCAGATGCGTTGTGGATAACCATCCTTTCCCACAGGGCTGTAGACCGCTTCCCAGATGTCCCACTGGTCGCCCGAACGGCTTTTTGTGCCCAAAACAAGCTCGCGGTGATTCATCTCGACCAGAGTCGAGGAAACCTCGCCCAAGGTATTGCGCCTGCCGGGGATAGGGGTGCGCTTAAATGGACTGTCGATGTAATAGGCGTTTTTTTGTTCGTAAATGTTCACCAGACAGTAAGCGCGGAAATCAATCGGGTCGGGACAGGCAGCCCAGCAGCCGTTGTACTCGTCAGGATAAAATACTTGCGCGGCTAACGCTTCCCAGCCCCCGGTGGATCCGCCGTAGAGAAAACGCGCCCAGCCCGCGCCGATACCGCGAAATGTCTTCTCGATATAAGGTATCAATTCATAGGTGATGGCGTCGCCGTACGGTCCGACATTTGCGGAATTAACCGCGTAGGAGTCGTCATAATAAGGATTCGCGTGCTGGATTTTTATCAACAGTAACCGGGGGAAATCCGGGCCGGTCCAATCTTTGTAAAATTGATGCGCGTGTTCTTGCACGATCTTGTTGTAACCTGGCATATCAAAGCGGGCGCTGTATTCAGGTTTGAGATTGGGATCGGGCGGTTCTTCCCGGAAGCCGCTGAATGTGTAAGGGAAATGTCCGTGGTTGACGACCAAAGGGTAGCGGGCCTCAGGATGTTCGTCGAAGCCCTCCGGCAGAAGGATGTGCGCGCCGAGAACCATCGGCCGGCCCCAAAACTCCGTTAAAAGTGTGCTTTGAATCTTCACATGCTTGATGTATTTCGTTTCCGGTGGATCGGGAATAGGCGGGATTTTTCGATCCAATTGGATTTTAATGACTTCGTTTTGTACGGGATCGATGTGTATCTTTCGAGGGGCGCTGTATAAATTGCCGGGTGCGCGATTCCAGTGCTGGCCTTCGCCGCGATCCATAGGCAACTTCACCACATGACCGTCAGCACGATGAAAGGTTTCGTAAATGTGCAGTAAAGCTTGCACCTGATAGTCACCGGCCGGTACGTCTTTGAGACTTTTAAGGGGGTATCCGAACACGGTTGTATTGATAACCGCGCTTTCCCCGGGTTTGAGAGCATCGACATCGATACCGAAGATGAGCTGAGTATTCGGGCCGTCGTTGATCTGGAATCGCGGTTCATTGGATGGATCCGTGGACAGCATTAAAAGCATACGGCCGTCGAGAGGCAGGCCGCTTAACGCTTTGCTAAAAGAAATTTCAAAACCGAATCTGTCCTGCTGACTCATCGCAGTAGAGATTCCCGTACAGGTGAGATAAAAACATAGTGCGATGAGCGTGAAAAGCGCCCTCAGAAACTTCCTACGGATAAATTGCATTTTCCCTCCTCCTAACCCGGACAAGCCGGAACAAAAAAGCCCTTAGTCTTTATGTCGAAGTAGACGCAGCCATAGCGAAAAGGTAATCCGAAATTCTAAGCACGAAATTCGAAACCCGTAGAGGGTTGGGCCTTTGACGGGCAAATCCCTGTTTGAGTGAAAACCAATAAAATCATGAGCCACACAATACAGATTCCATTAATTTCGACACATTCGGTTAAATCCAATCCGTTCAGATCTGTTAAATCCGTTTCATCCGCGTTCTATTTTTTTGCCACTTCGCTAACTTCGGGAATAAACGTGTTCATTTCTCAACTCCCGCGCCGCCAACTGCGATATTCGTCCATCATTTTATCGACATCGTAATTTTGGGCGTACATACGGTCGATAACCTCCTGGCGTGCGGACTTGCCAGCAACGGTGCGGTACCAGCCCTCTGCCATGATTTTCATCCCGTGCTGGTTAGGATGCACGCCGTCCTCTTCATACACATCCGGGTAGCCCGCTTTCGTCGGTTCCCAAACATCCGGGCCGGCGAAAATAAAATCGTGACCCCGTTTTAACAGCGCAGTCAAAGCCAAGCGCTCGTTGCCTACTTCCGGCTCCACCGGATGCTTATAGATATGCATACCGTAGTACACCCGTTCGATACCGTGTCCCTGCAAACGCAGGGCGAGTTTCGCCATAGCGTCCGCACCGATTCGGATCCCTGCAGTATCGTCGGCGCTGGTAATAGGACCACGAAGCGTGCGGGTAAATTGCAGCGACTGTTGGCAGAGAGCGACCGTTGGCTCCGGCGCCTCTCCTCGCAAGCGCGGATTTTCACCGAAAAAGTCGGTGAGCATAGCGCCGAACGTTTGTTGGTAATCTTCCGAGTCCGGTTCTGCGATCCAGGTCTCCACGGGTGAGCCGCCGATCACAGCGTTCAGTATGTGGTAAAGACGCCCATCCTCTGAGTGCTCGTCCAGCATATCCTGCAGCATGGCCGGCCAAGCATATGAAGTGGAGTAACCAACAATGACAAACGACTTTTCTCGGCCGTCGAGCAGAGTGCTGGGATGTTTCTTGTTTGAACTTTGTTGACAACTCAAAAAGGAAAAAAACAAGGCTGGCACAACTAACCACAAAATTCGAACTTTTGAGCGGTTCATAATCTCTCCTTCAATAGGGTTTGGTTGATCGAAATATAACAGATCATAGGGTATTAATTTTTTTGACAGGATAACAGGACAAACCGGATTTACAGGATGACTCCTCTCCAGATATGTCAATTCTTTGAATCTCCTGTTTGGATCTCTTTAATTAAGTCTTCTTCTATCATCATGACACCCCTTCGGGATTCAAAAAAAACCCCACAAACCCCGATGGGGTGGAATTATGATAGCTTTGGACCAACCCGGACAATTTGAGAAACCCGAAGGGGTGACATATTCATGATGCCTAACTAACATTAACATGACGAACTACGTAAAACGGAACCTACACCCTTCATTGATAAGCCAAATTCTATTCCGTTGACAGCATTTTCACCAAGCCGATGTAACCGTGCTTCGACAACCGTTCCGACGAACGGGAGAAATAGGTCGCGTCGGCCCGGATCCCAATGCCCTCAACCAAGCGGTTCATAAAGTTAAACAGGGCGCATACCGAAACCGCATCGTGCAAAGCAGTCTCATCCCAGCCGGCGGCAAAAAAGGCGTCCGCATCGTGCTGGGTCATTTTGCTGGGCGTCACGGTAAGCTTTTGCACGTACGCCAGCACGGGCTTCATCTTTTCATCGACATTGCCCTCATCGACTTTTTCGATAAGCGCGGCCAGCAATCCCTCGGATACACCAAATTTTTCGGCAACCGCTGCGTGCACGCCCTGGCAGTAGCTGCATGCGTTGAGGCCGGAAATATAAGCCGCGATCAACTCGCGCTCCGCAACCGAAAACGGCGAGGAACCCCGCATGAGCGCTTCGTGATATTCGAGAAGCGGTTTGGCGGTCTGAGGAAATTTTTTGAACATGTCCGGCAGAACGGCGTCCTGAGGGAGCGATTTGAGAAAAGACATGAATAAACCTTTTTATACGGAAAATTCCACTTTGTGCTGCACCTTATTCAGCCAATCGATGTAGGTGAGTCGCACCGTATTTGGTTCCAGCTCCATGTGGCAAAAACCGTGATTCGCCATATCAGGACGCAGCTTGGTTTCTTTCGGAAATTTCGGACTGGTGTCCACCCAATCGGCTGCCGGAATGTCCGATTTCTTCGTCAGCTTCTCGTGTTTCGCTTTGTTCTTTTCCACGTCTTTTTTATAGATAGGATGTCCGCCATGACCGATGCAACTGCCGGTGAACGGCGCTTTATCCGATTTTTTAAACAGGGTACAGTAGTGCGTGTTGCCCCAAAACCAGAAATCGATGAGCTTATCATCAACAAATTCCCGCAGGTCCAAGTATAAGTCTGTCAGGGTATCTTTGCCCAATTCATACGGTTCGTTCGGGCTGAGAAAAATATTGACACACTTCGGGTTCGCGGCTTTCCCTTCGCCCAGCCGTTCCCCGAGCCACTGATTGAGATGTTTTTCCGGGTGACGTCCATCGATGTGGTACGCGGTATCGATGCCGATGATCTGGTATTTGACATTCCGGATGCAGAAATAGCTGCCTTCCTGCTCCTGTGTGACTCGTCCCGGTCTGGGGGCGCGCTTATGATCGATGTACGCGAAATATGGGAAGCCGCCTGAAAACATCTCGTGGTTGGAATTCATAGTAAACAATCGTGAGGTTTTCAAAACCGGCTCCAGCGGCTGCCGGAAATGTAATTTAAATTCTTCGGCGCGGCCGGCGTAATACACATCCCCCAGGTGAATGGCGTAGTCCGGCTGCAAAGCGGCGATGTTACGAGCGATGTATTTCGAATGATACAGGCCGGTGCCGAAATCCGCAAACAAGGCAACGGAAAGTTTTTCATCCGGACCCGCAAGCTTGCCCTCCTTGTTTTTCAAATCATAAACAAAGTTACTCGGAAAATTACTGTGTGTGGGAAACTCGGCTATCGGGTGATCGGGATTGACTTTATCGCGCACGATATAGTACACGGAGTTCACGGCCCAGCCCAGAGCGTCGGCCATGGGCTCGAATTTGTATTCGTCCGGATCGATAGGGATATCCGGGTAGAGGATTAAGTCGCTCGGTACTTTTATCGGTTTACCACCGATCCCTCTCGTCACGCGACCGCGGTCTTTTTTCCGCTTCGCTTGTAATTTCTCCACATACTTCGCCGGGTTGTCCAGGGCGCTTCGGGCGTCACGCAGCGTGTCGAGAATATATTTGTCGCTGACCTCGTAGTGGCGTATCACTCTGAACTTTTCTATGATTTCTTCGGGACTGGTTTTGAGCAGCTCCTCGACTACCTGCAGGCTCTTATCGGTCAACGGCGGCATGTCGTTTTGATCGCCCGTGTCCTGTGTACCGGTTCCCCGCGTGACCCGACCGCCGCGAGTGATGGTTTCACTCCCTTCGAGAGCGCCGCTATAGCCGAGCTCCCGGTAGAGTTTTCGTAAATCTCGGTCCATTTCCATACCTCCTTTGGTTAGTTCACCCGATGCCATCGCTTCAAGCGTTGGCATCGTTGAGTACTCTCAGTTTGGCGTCAATCATCTGTTTATGGGTCAGGTTGAGCAATTTAGACAATTTGCGCATGAGATAATCCTCATGTTTATCCAGTTTGCCGTCGCTGTAGACCAGTTTCCAAAGCATCTCGACGATTCTGATTCTCGCCTTTTCCGAATAATTCTGGCAGATGAGATCGGTGAATTGCCACAAATCGATTCGTTGACTCTGCTCTTTTTCCGCCTCTTCGGCCAGTTCCTCCATCTGCTGCTCGGACAGGTGGTACTCATCTTTGAAAGAGGCAAAAATCCGTTCGCGCTCCGTTTCGTTGAACTCGCCGTCGATGTTGGCCATTTCGAAGAAGAGGGCGCAGGCGGCGATGTGTAACCTGCGTGTGTCCACCTCTGCGGCTTCTTTCGGTTCAGCCTCGTTTACGACACCCAGGGCTTGTTTTATCCAATTGATCATGAGCGGTTCGTCATCCTCTGTGATTATGGTGCGATTTTCGGAGAATAAGGTCTTCGTTGCCTGACAAATGATAGGTTATATTTTACCGTCATCCGCTAATCTCCAGTAGAACTGACCGAGTGGAGTCAATTTGCATGACTTTTTCTTCATAGCGGCGTCATACATATGCTCAGCATCAACGGGTTCCAAAAGGCGCGCTGCTCGGAATTTCTGTAAATGCCCGAATATTTTTTCATTTTTCTTGTTTTTGAGCTTGGCCGTGGGTTCAAAAGAGGGGTCGAGGTCGAACTTGTGGTCAGATTTCGGAAAGTATTTCGTGAGCAGCCTTAAGATAGGTCTTTCAATAAAAGGCTTGCATTTTCTCAATGTGATCAGTCTCGATGTATTTAATTTGAACATGGGCCGCTGCTCCCAGGCGCCGAGTATTTGATCCACATAAGCATAGACACTGGCCACGGTAACTTGTCCCAAAAGGTCGGCGGCGCCCCCTTTGAAGGCTTCGTAGACAAGCGAAGTGAAAATTCCGCCACCAGATGGCCCCTCGGATGATTCCTGCGACAATCTGCTTGCAGTCAGCACCGATACGCCTTCGCGTAGGATCGCATGCTCATTGCTTATGGTTGGAATAGTCCCTAATGCGCCGCTGTGGCAGCAGTCAATGATGATAATAACATCTTCGATTCTGGATTCATTTGCCAGCGTAAGGAGGTCTGCCATGGAGACTCCAGGATCATAGCGCTCATAATCCTCAGTCGCGAGATAGCCGCCAAGCCTTTCGATCGTACCATGTCCAGCAAAATAAAAAAGTGCGACGTCAGCCTTATGCATGAAGAAGTTTTCGATATGAGCCCTGAGATCTGCTCGCTTGACTTCGTCAGGAGGGCTCGTTAGCAATTTACAGTCAAAATTCGGGGATTCGTCCATATCATCATTTCTTGAAAGTACCTCATACACGCGCTCAGCATCATAGACGGCAGTTAACTTATCTAGGCGACTTTTGTAATCATCGATACCGACGATAAGTGCTTTCTTCTCTAAGTCCATGGAGTCCCTCATATCCAACATCGTTTGTTTTAGGAGACAAAATTGTGAGCCATCCCTTGCTGTAGAAGAAATCGTTTACAGAGGATGTCGTTTTAGTGTGTGGCTTAAGCTCGAAAGTGAATGGCAATTTTACAAAAGATAAACAAACTGAATTTAATTGTCAAGGTTGAAGGTCACCGTCAATCCAGCCTTTGAAGGTGACCATTTCTTTTTAATGGTTACCTTCTGTTCTTCTGGGGCTGTCACCTCTCGCCTCGTTTTGACTAGGGAAGTTGTTTGCCTGTTATTTGAAGCCAGCCTTGAAGCTGACCTCCCAAAAGCTTCTGTCTTTTTACCTTGCGTTCCCTCTGAGACGGTAACCTTCTTGAAGAAGGTCACCGTCAATCCTTATCCCGCAATCTTCGCCAACATCTGCCACAGCCGCCAGTTCGCCCGGCGTCTGAGTCCCGACCAGTTTTTGTTTGGCAGCCAAGCCGGCAGGCGCGATGCATCCGGTTGATCCCAACTGTTGCCGGACCCGCTTAAGTCCCACAGCAAATCCTTGCCTTCGAAACCGAGCTTCTCAATAAGGCCTGCCGGTTCAGAGCCGTTGTTTTGCATCTGATTGCCATGAATCCAACACTGGGCCGGAAAGGGCTCAACATCGTAGTCCGTACCGGCCCCGAAAAGCAAGTCGAGGCCCAGTACAGAGACGCCGAAAGAGCGGTTGTCGCGGATGTCATTTTCCGTGACTTCAACGTCGTCGGCCGCCAGAATTATGATACCCGATCCTGACGGCACCCGGCTGACGATGGCCGTGGGGTCGCCAAAGTTTTCGTGGTTGTTGCGATAAACCCGGTTACGGACGACTTTACAATTCCTTGAAATTTTCGAAGGATTGTTCGGCAGCAGAAACACCAAAATCCCGCCGGCGTTGTCGAAAACCTCATTGTTCTCCACCAGCGCGTTGACGGAATTCTCAATTTCGATGCCGCTGACGTTGCCATAAGCTTTACAACTCCTCACGACAATATCTTTGGATTGACCGACATATATTCCTGCGTCGCTGGCGCCGGTCACGCTGCACTCTTCCACCAAAACATTTACACATTCCACGGGATAAATTCCGTAGAGACCGGTGTTCTCACAAAACAGATGCCGGAAGGTAACTTTGACGGATCCATTCATCATCACGCCGTTCGCAGTATAGTTTTTAACGATAAAATTACCCATTTCGAAATCGCTGCCTGAGCCGATCAGCCCGTCGGAAAGACGGTTTTGGCCGTCCAGCACAGGCCGCTCCCCCTTTATCCCAGCGCCCCAAAGCGTGATCCCGGACACGTCAACAGTCAACGTTTCGTGGTAAGTGCCGGGCATTACGAAAATCGTATCCCCGGGCGCAGCCACATCTATGCCGTCTTGAATCAACTGGCCTTCCATCACGATGATGCGTTTCCTGGCTCGTGCAATATGCAGAGACCGACTCGCAGCCGGCTCGGCTTTGAAAGCCGCTAATTCCAGTGATTGATTCTCCAGTTTCGGAACCACGGGTAAACCGGAAGGGACGGATTCCGGGATCTCCGGTTTATTCGATTCGTCGGTGAGCGCGTGCAAAAATGCGATGAGGCTGCTTTTTTCTTCTGCTGTCAGGCTGAATTTCCGGATTTTGTCATCCAAATTTGACACGTTCAACGCTTTTCCAGGTCCGCCTCCTCCTGCATAAAAATCGATAACTTCATCCAAGGTCTCGAAAATTCCGTTGTGCATGTACGGCGCGGTCAACGCCACGTTCCGTAAAGTGGGTACCTTGAAAGCGCGATTGTAGCGCTCGCCGGCGATCTCGCCGCGGCCGAGATCGGGCTCGCTGTCCGGCAGGTCGGGTACACCGATGACCTTGAAGTCCGGGTTGGCGAACGTGGGGAAATTGTGGCATTCGAAACAGCGGGTTTTTAAGGAACGAAAAACATTCAAACCCCGGCGCTCTATTGGCGACAGCGCCGACACCTCTCCGTTTGCATAGCGGTCGAATTTGGACCGGGTGGAGAGCAAGGTCCGTTCAAACGCGGCAAGGGCATAAACGACGTTTTGAAAAGTCACGGCGGGGCCCTTTCTGGCGCCAAAAGCTTTTTCGAACATCCGGCTGTATTCCGGGATACCTCGCAGCTCATCTACCAGTTGCGTGGTATCCTGCGCCATTTCATTGGGGTCGGTAATCGGATTACCCGCCTGATCCTCCAGGTCCCTGGCGCGGCCATCCCAGAACTGACGCTGGTTGTAAGCGGCGTTCCAAAGGGTCGGGGCGCCCCGGCGCAACAGGACCCCGCCAGTGCGTTCCGGGCCGACGCCATCGGCGCTGTTCCCCATGGCACGCCCCCGGTTGTCGGAAAGTCCCAGGTCCGGATGATGGCAATGCGCACACGAAATTTCGTTATCGTCGGATAGAACCGGATCGAAAAAAAGCAACCGTCCTAACTCGATTTTTTCCGGCGTGGTGAGATTGTCTTTCCTGATAGGCATATCCGGGAAAGGACGTTTGAGATTGGACTTCGCGAGCAGCCTACGGAAATGACTCTCCGCACGCTCTCCGGCAATTTCAGCGGCGTCGCCATCTGCCTGCCAGCGCAGTGAACGGTGACCGGCAGACTCCAAACCCGGGATCGGCAGATACAGAAAGGCCAAAAAAAGAACGAGAACGGTCGCAGATAAAATCATCCATTTTTTCGGTTTCATCAATTCCTCCCTAACCCGGACAAGCCGGAAATTCCAAATCCCAAAAACCAAATCCCAAAGTGAACAGACAAGTTGTTTGAAAAGTTTAGCCCATGACATAAATAGAGAGTTCGTTGAAAGTCAATTTTAATCTGGCATTTAGATTGATTAGTGGGATGCCTTTTTATCATGTTCATCCCGATATCCTGTCGAATATGTCAATTTTGATGATAAAAAAAAGAAAGATATTATTTTGAACTTTCTTTTCCAAATAAAGTTTGACACTAAGTTGATTTGTGTGGGTAAAATCAGCACTTTCTATTTTTGACGGGGATTTACACGACGGTCAGGATTAATAATTATCACCTGTAAAAAAATCAATCATGAGCCATCCGAAAAAACCCTTAGGGATCAAAAACTACGGTCATATCCCCCACCTTCCCGGCAGCCGCATGGGTCCGGGGGATCATTCTTGCCATGAGGGACAAGCACGAATTGCGACAAAGAAAACCCGCGATCGTCATGATCGAGTCATCGTTCAAGAAAAATTAGACGGCTCGAATGTCGGCGTAGCTATGATCGACGGAACCCTCTTCTCGCTCACAAGAGCCGGTTACCTGGCCAATACTTCGCGATTTGTACAGCATCACTATTTCGCCGATTGGGTCTATTCCAATCAAGCCCGGTTCCTGTCTGTGTTGCAAAACAACGAGCGACTGTGCGGGGAATGGCTTATGCAAGCGCATGGCACACGTTACACACTGACTCACGAACCTTTTGTTGCGTTTGATCTCATGCTCGAGTCAAAACGCCTGCCGTACGATGAATTTTCCGAACGGCTCAAAGCCGGTGAATTTGTGACCCCAAAAGTTTTGCATCAAGGTCAAGCCCTGCCAATAGAAGAAGCTCTGAATCTGCTGGGCACATACGGATTTCACGGAGCGGTTGATCCGGTAGAAGGCGCGGTCTGGCGCGTTGAACGAAATAGGCTGATCAATCGCGGGAAAAGTAGTGAACGCAAATGGGTCGTAGATTTTATTGTCAAGTATGTGCGCCCGGATAAAGTCGATGGGCACTACTTACCGGAGGTGAGTGGGAAATCGTCGGTGTGGAATTGGCAGCCGGGACGCTGACTCTACATCGTGCCCCGCACCGGTTAAGAATGTGACTATCAAAAGTCCGGATTTGCCAGGGTCGTTCCCTCCTTTCGCCAAGGCTTATCGTTAGCCACACATTTACCTGAATCCCACACAGATCGACATAAAGCCTCATCTTTTCTCTTGCTTCAGACATCCTTTTCTATTATTTTGAAGTTTACCACACTCGCCATGTCATCATTCGATTCTTTCATAAGACACAAAGTCAAAATCTGGAGGGCGCCTCATGGTTTCTACTGAGTTGCGAAAATGGATTTTTATTTGCGCCGGGTTGGTTCTGAGTATAGGGTTCGGTTTTGTTGCCGTGAGCACGGGTCACGCCCAAGTTATCATCAACGAGACCGATGCCGACAACCCCAGCACTGATATGCTGGAATTCGTCGAACTGTACGACGGCGGCGCCGGCAACACAGCGTTGGACGGACTTGTGGTGGTCTTCTTTAACGGCAACGGCGATGTTGCTTACACCGCATTCGATCTCGATGGCCACAGCACAGACTCCGAAGGCTATTTTGTGCTCGGCAATAGCGCAGTGCAAAACGTCGATTTGGTATTTTCAAACAACAAACTGCAAAACGGCGCTGATGCCGTGGCCCTCTACTCCGGAGACGGCGCCGACTTTCCGAACGGCACGGCTGTCACAACGAATGCTCTTATCGATGCCATCGTCTACGACACCAACGATGCGGACGATGCCGGTTTGCTGGTGTTGCTCAACTCGGGCCAGCCGCAAGTCAATGAAGGCGCCGGCGGCGACAAGGACAACCATTCGAACCAGCGTATACCGAACGGCTCCGGAGAGACGCGCAATACGTCCACGTATCGACAACTGCCGCCGACTCCCGGCACCAAAAATAAAGAGTCGATTTCGGAAAACGCCGTGGAAATTTTCGAGATACAGGGGGCCGGTTTGGCGTCGCCGCTGGTGGAACAGACCGTGACGACTGAGAGCAACGTTGTGACCGCCGTCGCCGCCAACGGTTTTTTTATCCAGACGCCGGAATCGAGAGCAGACGCCGATCCTGAGACGTCGAACGGCATTTTCGTTTTCACCGACAGCGCGCCGCAAGTGGCTGTCGGCGATTTGGTGGACGTAACCGGACAGGTGGTAGAATTATTTGATTTTACGCAGATCGGTGGCAATCCCTCCATTACGGTGAAATCGTCTGCTCACGCCTTGCCTGCTGCCATCGAATTTGATGCGAACCTACCCTCCCCAAATCAACCGCAGCCGCAAAACGAGATGGAGCGTTACGAAGGCATGTTGGTCAAAGTCACCAACGGCACAGCCGCGGGCGCCAATGATCGCTTTGGCGAGGTTAAAATCATCGCGGGTCCAAATCGCCCGTTCCGGGAACCTGGCATCATTTTCCCCGGTCAGCCGAACTTACCGGTGTGGGATGGCAACCCAGAGATTTTCGAGCTTGACCCAGACGGTTTAGGACTCGACGATATTCAAATTCATGCGGGCGCGGAAATCATTTCTGCGACCGGGCCTTTGTTTTTCAGTTTTGGCGATTACCAGCTTTTGCCGGCTGAACTGAGCGTAGAAGGCGTCACATCGCTGCGTCCGGTACGGGACCGCGAGGAGCATGAAGCCATTATTGCGACTCAGAATCTGCTGCGGTTGTTTGACCACCTTGACGACCCCAATCTCAACGAGCCCGTGCCCACTGAAGAGGAATTCAAAGCCCGGCTGTCCAAACTCTCCCGCTACATCCGCGAGGTTCTCAAAGCGCCTAACATTTTGGCCGTACAGGAAGTCGAAAATCTGGGCGTCTTGCAGGCATTAGCGGATGAGATTCAAACCGATGATCCGGCCATCATCTATACCGCCTTTTTGAAGGAAGGCAACGACATCGGCGGCATCGACGTCGGATTTTTAGCGCGCAGCACCGTCATCGTAGACTCGGTGAAACAAATAGGCAAAGGCGCAACGTTTGAGTTTAATGGAACCATCTTTACTCTACACGACCGGCCGCCGCTGATCTTATACGGCAGACTCGATTCCGAAGCGATGTTTCCAATCACGGTTATGACTGTGCACAATCGTTCGCTCGGCGGTATTGACAGCGGAGACAGCACCCGCGTGCGTACAAAACGCTTCCAACAAGCGCTTTGGATTTCGCAGCGCATCCAGGAGATGCAGCACGCCAATCCCGACATCCTTTTGGTCGTACTCGGCGACTTCAACGCTTTCGAGTTCACCGATGGCTTTGTCGATGTTTTGGGTCAAATCACCGGCAATTTAGATCCGTCCGGCACGCTCTTTGCTGGCACCGATGAAGTGCAGCCGGACTTAACGAACCGGATTCTCAGCTTGCCGCCGGAAGAACGCTATTCGTTTATCTTTCGAGGCAGCGCACAGGCGCTGGATCACGTACTCACTTCTCAGGCTCTCGAAACGTTTGTCAAGGGAGTCGCGTTTTCACGGGGTAACGCCGACGCGCCTTACCGTTTCGAGTCCGACGCCTCAACTCCCCTCCGAAGCTCGGATCACGACGGTCTGGCGCTTTACGTTGACATCGGGATCATCGACGCTATTGATGAGCAGGTCCCTGCCGCTAGTCCCGCTGACTTCTTTCTGGCACAAAATTACCCTAACCCGTTCAACCCGGAGACGGTCATCCACTTTTCCCTGCCACACGCGGGGCATATGTCCCTGCACGTTTTTAATACGCTCGGTCAAAAAGTGCGCACTCTCGCGGACCAGGAAGTCAAAGCGGGTTATCATCAGGCGCATTGGGAGGGCCGTGACGATCGGGGAAACCCGGTTCCTTCGGGTATATACTATTACCAATTGCAGGCGGGGAATAAAAAACAGGTGAAGAAAATGATTTTGTTGAGATAATTGATGACCACAAAAAAACGTATTTTTCTCAAAATGTTAAAAAGTGTTTTGGTTGTGCTGGCGTTGTTAATCGTTGGCGGCGCCGTTCTTTTCGTTTATGTCTATTTTGATGATTCGGTTGTTGAAGTGAAGGAAGGGCGAGCGGAGAAACCCATTCTGCACGGCAGACATTGGGTCGCCATTACTGGCAAGCCCCTGGCGGCGACCGCTGGCGCTAAGATATTTGAACGGGGCGGCAATGCCGTGGATGCGGCTTGCGCCATGCTGGGCGCCGCTTGTACCATGTTCGACGCCTTAAGCTGGGGAGGCGAAACGCAGGCGTTGATTTACAATCCTCATACAAAGAAAGTTCATGGGATCAATGCCTTGGGGGCGGCCCCGACCGGTGCGACGCCCGGGTATTTCAAAAAACGTGGCATGGCTTATCCTCCTGAGTACGGACCGTTAGCAGCCGTCACACCCGGCACCCCGGGCGGGTTAATGGTCATGCTCGCAGAGTTTGGGACCAAAAGTCTGAAAGAGGTATTGCAGCCCGCTCTTGAGATGGCCGGCGGCTACCCGGTTGAAAAAGCCTTGGCGCGCAGCATCGAAAAACATAAGGATAAGATAAGAGAATGGCCTTACTCGAAAAGAATATTTTTGACTCCCAACGGGGAAGAATATGAAGCGCCACGGCCTGGGGGGATTCTGCGTCAGGAAGACTTACAGCAGACCCTTACAAAATTGATCGAAGCCGAGCAGACCGCCTTAGCCTTCGGGAAAAATCGCAAGGAAGCGATATACGCGGCTTACGATCGTTTTTACCTGGGGGATATCGCGGCGGAATTTGTACGCGGTTCACAAGAACAAGGGGGTCTGCACACTCTACAAGATTTAGCGCGCTGGCAAGTGTTTGTCGAAGAACCGGTGATGACGACATACAAGGGCATCGAGGTCTACAAATTGAACTGCTGGGTGCAAGGGCCGGTCATGCTGCAAGCGCTGAATATTCTGGAGAATCTGGATGTCAAGTCGATTGGATACAACAGCGCGAAATACATCCACGCGCTTTATCAGACGATGAATTTAGTGTTTGCTGACCGGGATTTTTATTACGGCGATCCGTATTACCCTCCTGAAGAGCCTATCGCCGGATTGCTTTCCAAAGAATATGCCAAGGATAGGCTCAAGCAGATCGACTGGCGAAAAAACAAGGCCGACGTCAAACCCGGAGATCCCTACCTCTATGAGGGCAAGGAAAATCCTTTCTTGCATTTGCTGCGCGATTGGTCGAATGTCGATACCGTCAACACAGCCATGATGAACGAGGAGGAAAAGTCCCGTTACGAGCGTGGATTTTTAGCCAGCACCACCACGATACAGGCGGCCGGGAAAGACGGCTGGGTGGTTTCCATAACCCCGAGCGGCGGCTGGATGCCGGCCTGCATTGCCGGAAACACGGGAATCGGCATGAGCCAGCGGATGCAAAGCTTCATTTTGGATGAGCGCAAAAATCCCTTTAACGTGCTTGAACCGGGCAAAAGACCACGGGCCACACTCACACCGGGGCTCGCTTTAAAGGACGGAAAGCCGTTTCTGTCTTTTGCGGTTCAAGGAGGCGACACGCAGGATCAAAATCTCTTGCAGTTTTTTCTCAATATTGTCGAATTCGGCATGAATGTCCAGCAAGCGTGTGAAGCTCAAAACATCCACAGCTATCAGATGCAGAGCTCTTTCGGAGAGCATCTCGCCACGCCCGGCAAACTGCAACTCAACGAAAAAACTCCCTGGAGAATTCGCGCCAAACTCAAGACGATGGGATACCAGGTGGAGACCAAAGAGAAAACTTCGGGACCCATCAACGCCATTTTCTTCGACCGGAAGCACAACACATTTTGGGGCGGCTCAAGCAACTACGGTGAGGACTACGGGATAGCCTGGTAATTGATTTAAGAGTGGCGATTTTCGATTGGCGATATATGAGATGTGTTAAGAAAGACTCAGAAAACTTGTCGCATAGAGATTGCGACTCAGAATTTCTCGGGAATATAATTTCTGTCTTAGTCGTTGTTCTAAAAGGTTCGAGCTGTATAATCGGTCAGTTACGACTGACCGGTTACCGAGCTGTGAGTTTTTCCTTTGCAAATGTCAAATTAATCATCTATCTTTTAAAACGCAGAGGTTCTGACTCAGCAGGCTACGTCCAATCTCGTTTTTCTATTCTTTGATTTCGAATCTAAGTTATTTTCTATTTCCAAATAATATCAACTTTTTGTATGTAAAATCAAAAGGAGGTTTCCATGAAGAAGCTTTATTTAGTCACCCTATCTATGCTTGTGTTCGCGGTGGCGACACTGGCATCGAATTTGACCGATGATTTCACCAAAGGCACACCTGAGATTAAATCCATCGGTTCCCTGGCTTTTGGCCCGGAGGGACTTCTGTTTATCGGCGACTCTCAAGCCGCGACGATTTTTGCCATCGACTTTGCGGATACCGCGCCTAACTACGAAAAGGCGCGTCTTGAAATTAAGGAGATCGATGAAAAAATCGCCAGTATGCTCGGGACGACTACGAAGGATATTCGTATCCATGATTTGGCAGTGAATCCAATATCTCAGAACGCTTATTTGTCGGTATCGCGTGGAGACGGCAACAACGCGGCTCATGTGCTGCTGAGAATCACTCCCGCCGGACACATTGAAGAAGTCTCTTTAAAAAACATCAAGTACTCTAAAAAGGAAATCTCCAACCCGGTTTCTTTGGAGGCAAAAACCCGCCGGGGACGCAGCTTGCGAGTAGACGCTATTACCGATCTGTTGTATACCGAGGGGGAGATTTTCATTGCAGGTCTTTCTAACGAAGAGTTTTCTTCGACACTGCGGGCTGTTACGTTTCCTTTTGACGAGAAAGAGGCGGCTTCCAGTCTTGAAATTTTTCATGCGGCCCACAGACGCTATGAGACGAACGCTCCCATCCGAACGTTTCTGGCTTACGAGTTCGGGAACAGTCCGCATTTGTTGGCCGCGTATACCTGCACTCCCCTGGTCAGCTTCCCCATCGCCGGGCTCAAAGAAGGCGCGCATCTCAAAGGCAAGACCGTCGCTGAGTTAGGTTCCGGGAACCGGCCTCTGGACATGATCCTGTATAAGAACAAAGACAAAGAGTATATCTTGCTTGCCAATAGTAACCGTACGCTTATGAAAATTGACCCTGCCGACATTGAAAAACAAGAAGAAGGATTAACAGAACCCGTCACAGAGCGGTACGGGACTGCGGGTGTTAAATATCTGGCGGTCGCCCAGGTGGGCGTACTGCAAATAGACAACCTCAATGACGACTACATTCTCGCTTTGCAAAGAATGAGCAACGGCTCGTTGAATCTTCGTTCTTTGCCCAAAGCTCGACTTTAAGTTAGGAACGTTCGACTTTGAGAACTCAAAACCGACAATCCGGCCAACTGATTTTTTTGATTTGGGTGAACGTTCTCGTTATTGGGTTTGGTTACGGGTCTGTCACTCTTTCTGAAACGTTCGCCGGTTTTTTCCCCGGCTTTCACACCTGGTTAAAGAAGCCGGCGGGCGTGCTTTTTCAAATACCGCGAGACGATCCCGCCATCCGGGTCAATCAACAGCAAACGGATAGTTTTTACGGAACGGTTGAAGTTGTTGGAATCGACCCGCATGTTTTAGAGCAACTAAAAGAGGCACATCTGACTTTACTGCGATGGCGGGAATTGTTTCCAATCTATACCGGCAATGAGATCCCCAGCGACGGAGAAAAGCCTTCCGTTTTGGGAACGTATGAGATTGGCAGAAATGTCATTCGGTTTCGACCACGCTTCCCGCTGGTGAAAGGATTAACTTACAGCTCTCGCTTCAACATCGCCCTGCTTTATTCTGATCTCAAAGTGCAACCTCGCCGCTCGCAGCCGTTTGTGGAGACCACATTTACGCTGCCGAAACCGGATGCCGTTGCAACGACTGTGGTCACCCAGGTTTATCCCAGCAGCCATGAGCTGCCGCAAAACCAGTTGAAATTCTACATCCATTTTTCCGCACCCATGAGCCGCAGTCAAGTCTATAAATATATCCATTTGACCGACGCGTCCGGAAACGAGATTTCGGGGTCTTTTCTCAAGCTTGAGCCGAAGCTTTGGGACCCGAATTCACAGAGGTTGACGCTTTTTTTCGATCCCGGCAGAATAAAACGGGGTCTTCGGCCACATCAAGATTTGGGGCCTGCCCTGCAGGTAGGACACACTTATCGGCTGGTCATCGACCGGGATTTGCAAGACGCGGATGGTAATCCATTGGTGACAGAATTTCAGAAAAGTTTTGCCGTGGGCCCGGTCGACCGCACCTCCCCGGATTATAAAAATTGGAGTCTGCACCCGCCTGCAGCAGAAACTTTAGAGCCGGTGATTCTGAATTTCTCCGAACCTCTTGAGCATGCGCTTCTCGGCAGAATGCTCGCCGTTTTGGATTCATTCGGAAACTCCTTAGAGGGTAGAATTGAAATTTCAAATCAAGAAATCCAGTGGCGATTCCTGCCGCAGAAGCCTTGGAAATCAGGCGATTATGTCATCCAGGTTGACCCCGCGCTTGAAGATCTTGCCGGCAACAGGCTGAACCGTCTGTTTGACGTCGACACGCACAACCCACAGGAAAACCGCTTTGAAAATGAGAAGTGGGTGACTCTTTCGTTTGTTGTAGAGGATGCTATTGGTAAATAAGGACAGTTCGTTCCCGGTCGCAAATACAAGGACTCAGCACGCGCCTGTTTCACGCGATTCGACAAATCACCCCTATGCGCTGTACCAACAATTTTGACTTGGATTCACTCCCGGAATTGTTTTTCCAACCTGATGAGGACTTCCCTTGCGGGTTATCTCAATTACTTTTTCTCAAACAGACTGAGCGCGGCCGTGGTCATCGCTTTCACGCCGGTTTTAATAGTGGGCTCAGGTACCGGTGCAAAGAGGCTGGAATGCAGCGAAGGCAACGGCGTGCCTTCATTTTTATGGAGGTTGTATGATGCTTGCGAAACGGTTCCGAGCCAAAACATACAAATAGGAATTTTGGGCTCCTGCCGTCCATAACGTCCGAAATCTTCTCCCCCCATGACCGGCTCGGTGGCAAAAACATTGTGCTCCCCAAGAACGGGTTTTAAGGACTTCGCCAAACGCGCTGTGAGCTGGGGGTCGTTGTAAGTCGCGGGAGTGTATTCGTCTCTGACTGACACGGTCGGTAATTTGTCTTCCGGTAAGCCGGCGGCTATGGCGATCCCTTTGGTAATGCGTTTGATCGCCGCGATGGTCTGCGCCCGGACCTGGTCGGAATAGGAGCGCAAGGTGAGCTGTAAATGGACGCCATCGGAGATAATATTGTGTTTGGTGCCGCCGTGAATGGAGCCCACTGTAACCACAGCCGGTTCGGTCGGTTTGATTTCCCGGCTGACGATAGTTTGCAGCGCCAAGACGATCTGGGCGGCAATCACAACCGGATCTTTTGTAGTGTGTGGATAAGCGCCGTGGCCGCCGATACCGTGAACTTGGATATCGACAGCGTCGACATTCGCCAGAGCATAACCTTCGCGATAAGCCAGAGTTCCTGCCGGCAAAGCCGCGCTCACATGCAGCGCGATAGCATAATCCGGACGTGGGAACCGCGTGAACAATCCGTCCGCAATCATGGCTTTGGCGCCCGCGCCTTTCTCCTCAGCGGGTTGGCCAATGACGACTAAGGTCCCCTGCCAGTTATCTTTAAGTCCGGCAAGCAGGCGTGCGGTCCCCGTCAAAACAGTCATGTGAACATCATGCCCGCAGGCATGCATCACACTCACCTCATTGCCCTGGTCGTCTTTGGTTTTGACTTTACTCGCGTATGGCACCCCGGTGTTTTCCAGCACAGGCAAACCGTCCAAATCGGTACGGATCATAACCGTAGGTCCGGCGCCGTTTTTCAAGACTCCCACCAATCCATGTCCGCCGACATTGGTCGTTACGTCAAAATTCAAATCGCGCAGTTCTCGCGCCAGGCGTGCCGCTGTTTCTTGTTCGTGGAAGGAAAGCTCGGGATGCGTGTGAAGGTATTGATAAAGGGCATCTAAATATTCGTAATCTTCACTGATGGCTGCTGTGAGATCCGTCTTTCCGTTTTGAGAGTAAAGCGAGACCTGTGACAAGGATAAGGCTAAGGCAAAGGTGACGATGAGGCAGGAACGGAGCCGACGTAATTTCATTTTCTTTCCTCTATAAGTACTCATTCTAATTCGGTGGCAGTGGGGGACGCGGCAATCCTTTTGGTGAACCATCTCCGCCGCCGGAAACGGCGATCGCGGTAATGACGCTGCTCCCCAAAACCCCTCCGCCGACAGCCCAAATCCAACTGCCAAACACGAGGCCTTGCTGTCCCCATTTTTTGTCGAGCTTTATGGATTTAAACCATTCTTTGATAATCGGTTTGATCGTATTGGTTTTGACGGCTAACGTCAGGTTTTCATCCGGGTCTCCTTCGGTCACAACCATGGCCAGCATATTGCCTTTTTTGTCTAAAATCGGAGCGCCTTCTATTCCGGTAAAGTCCTCGGCCAGAAAAGAAACATGACTTTCGTCCGACTCCGACAGTCCGATAGCTAACGGTTTCCAGTCGCCGTCCTGCGAATGGGCAATAACGGTAAACATATCTTCCGGTTGCACGGTTTTTTTCTTACCCAATGTTATGGTGGATTGACCGGCAGGAAAATTTTTTATCGCGATGATGGCCAGATCCGAGTCGAAATCTATCCATTTGTCTACAATATGGCCTAACAGCGGATCCGGAAAGTCTTTTAAAATCACAGCTAATTTATCCCGGCCCGCAACCATACTGTACGAGGTCAAGATGAAGCCTAAATCAACATCATCTTGTTTTTTTTCATCGGCTTTGTGAATGCCTAAAATGACGCCGGCGCCGATTCTTTTGCCTTCATCCGAGACCAATTTAACAACCGCCGGCGCGGTTTTATCATAGCCTTTTTGGGTGAGCACTTGTTCCGACATCTCGGGTTCTGGCGTTTCAATCGGTTCGACCACTTGCGCGCTTAAATTACGCGTCGCTAAATAGAAACAAAGAAATCCTACGAAACATAATCTTTTTTTCATAATCTTCTCCCGCGGAATTCAATTTAGGCGCTTAGCGCCGTACATCGACAAAACTTTGTCGATGTTGTAAAATTCATTTATTTAAGCGAGTTTGAGTAGAGTAGGCAATAAGCAATTAAAAAGATCATGTTTTTTGCCTATTGCTTACTGCCTACGGCCTACTTTGACGGCTCCTATTTTTTAAAATCACAACTGCTCCAACGGAGCCACCAGTTCTCAGTGCTGTCTACGAAAAGGCTTAGATTCTGAGCGTGTTCACGGACTTTTTCTTTATTTCCTATTAGGTCAAATGACCGCCACACTCCTACTCTACTCTAACTCGCTCTTGGGGTCTCTAAAAAGCGAGAACGAGTAAGAGTAAGAGGATGAGTACGAGGACTATCTCACCAAAACCATTTTTCGCGTTTGGGAAAAATCCCCGGCTTGCAAGCGAAAGACATACAAGCCGCTGGCTACCTGACGGCCGCCATTATCCTGACCATCCCAGGTCACGAGATGAAATCCCGGCTCTTTCGGCTCGTCGTTGAGTAAAGTACGGACTTTTCGTCCTAAAACATCGTAAATGATGATCCGGACTTTTTCAGCGCGCGGCAGGCCGTAGCGTATCGTCGTCGTTGGGTTAAACGGGTTGGGGAAATTTTGTGAAAGCTCAAATGTTTTTGGGATAAAATCGAGATCGGAAAAATTTTCCGATAGATAAGCTTTCGTCCCCACAATTAGCTTGAGTGATTTGATGGTTCCATTCGGGCCGGTTGGGAAAGAATAAAAGCGATTTTCTGCAAGGTTATGTTTGATGTTCAGTTTTTCATCAAACACCCAGATTCCGAGATCAGCAGGCACTGCGTCTAAACCTGTAAATTCAAGTCTGGCTTGCGCGTTTGCGATATTGGTACGGGCGTTAAAGCTCCAGGTTTGGCCAAGTCCGATATCGTTTCGATAATCGGTTGTGTAGCGATTCGGCTTTTCCTTCCAATCCTCACGCGGGAAGTAGATCGAAATATATTCGCCGATGGGCGGAGGCTCTGGGAAATCTTTCGCATCCCAATATTGTGAGGCTTGTTCATCGATACCTATAAAATTAAAATCGTCGCGCGCTTCTTGGCAGCGGGCGTTTATCTGAACTTCCCAGCCTGTTTGGCTTATTTCTCTCTCTTTCTGCAGCGTTTGCGTCCCGGCGCTTGTCTCTACAGGAGGAATACGCAGGTTGATAGATTGGCCCGAGTTGTTGAAAACAAAATAACCTTTGTAAGGCGCTAGGGTGGCAGCCGTTCTGTAGGAACCCTCAAATAAAAATGGCGGGTTGAGAGATGAGGATTGACCCGTACTATCCAATGCTGTTTGCCAGGATACCGTAAAGGCGAACGGGGTGCTCACTTGATTCCACCCCGGTTTTATCAAAACCGTGTAGGCCTCGTTCGTCGGCAAGGACGTGCCGGAACCCAACGTGACGGTTCGGGCAGCGTTGGAAATCATCCAAAAGGCTTGTCCGGCTTTAAAAGTGAACCGGGGATCGTTGATTCTCGCTGAATCCAACTCGACATATCGGCCGCTATCGTAAAGGAAAACACGCCAGCTTGTGGAATCGACAGCTCCGAAGCCGGACGCTGATAAGGCATTCATTATCGAAGGATTGTCCAGATCGTTCGGCGCTGAGATCATCCGGTAGGCATTCTGTGATGGACCGCTCGAAATTGCGGTGGTTTGGGTGTTGCTGCTAAAATTCACCGTCACAAAAAAGATTTTAGAAGAATCTGCGAAGCCGATATTATCGGTTGCACTGACGAAGTATTCCACACCCCTCTCAGTCACAAAGTTCGTTGGGATCGCCGCTTTAAAACTGTCACCTCCGGTTGCCGCCATCTCGAGCGAGCTAAAAGACACTTCTCCGCCCCGGCGGTAATGGAGAAGCGCGCTTCCGATTCCGCTCTCGTCTCTGGCCCGGGTTGTCACTTCAAGCGACTGTCCAGCCGTACCCTGAGTCACAACCTGAGGCACGACAACCGGCGCTTCGGGCTGAATGATTTTAAAATTCTGGTTGCTGATATCATAAATAAAATCTGCGTTCGCCGCGCTAATTCTGATGCGACACGAATCCGAAGCCGGTTCGGTCACCGGGTCCCAAATCGCATTTTGTGAATTGGGCGTCGTCGCCGCAATCACATCGTCCTCTTTGTAGGTTTTCCCGCCATCGCGCGACAATTCGATAGATACGTTGTCGATGTCGCCCCGAAAGGTCCATTGAATAGCTTGTCTGCTGCCGATTTCCCATTCAATGGTATTGGTGTCGGGAACGGTGATGGTAATATTGCGGAATTCACCCAAAACTCCTTGTCTGCTCACGCGTTGTGCGTAGATATCGTTTCCGGTGACCCCGCGATCATCTTCAAAAACAATGATTGCGCCGCCTAAACCATCATCGACCAAAACCGGGCTTGTTTGGATTCCCGGTGCGCTCGAAACGGCTAATCCGTTTGTGCCCCAGCTCAATTGACCGTTTGGGTCGATCAATTGCGCGTAGATATCCGTTTGACCGGAGCGGCTGTCTTCCCAAGCCACGATAAAGCCGTCTCTTTTGTTCGCAACAACCACCGGGTTGACTTGATCGCCGATGGCGCTGACGATGTCTAATTCCTGGCCGATCTCATTGCCGGACTGATCAAATCGCTGAATTCGGATGTCTTTGTCGAGTCCCGAACCTAAATCGATCCAGACCGCGGCCAGTGTATCGCTATTTACCCGCACCACTCTAACATCCATTTTTGCGCCCGCTGTTTCCGAGATCACGGGCCCGGAAGAACCCCATACACGCGAACCGTCCGAATCCAAGCGTTGAATCTGGATTTCATCGTCTGAGCTTCCCGCCCTCGGTGCAATCCAGACGATGATCACGCCTCCTGCCCCGTCAGATACGATGGCTGGGCCGGTTCCTCCTTTTAAAGATTCACTGACCGCAATTTCCACGTCGGCCCAGGCCGGTTTCCCCGCTTCATCCAAGCGTGCGGCAAATACCCGCAGAGTATCGTCACGCTGATCAGACCACACTGAAATGACGCCGCGATTTTCATCGGAGATGATTTCCGGAGGGGTCGTCGGAGTGGGGGCGTCGATATTTGCACTGACGCGGGTGAATTGATCCCACTGCATCTCACCTGAATTATTCAATTTTTGAAAGTCGATTCTGAATTTACCATCACTCAGTGTATAGGACGCCACAATTGCGCCGGAAACGCCGTCGCGAATGACGTTCGGCAAGAAATAATTGTTCCCCTTCTGCACCAGCACGCCGTCCACCGGCCAGTCATTTGCGCCGGAAGGGAACCCCAGGAGCACGTCGACTTTTTGAGCATAAATATGCGTGACTATCGAGCGGTTGTCTTGCCAAACCACAAAGGCCTCGCCTTGCCCGTTGGCAGCCATCATCGGGGTAAGCTGGCTCGAGCCGGCGAGCGTCGCGATATCCCCTTTAAATAATGTCGAGAGTGTTCCTGACGATTTAAGCCGTTCGCCAAAAATATCGCCGCCGCCTTGAGCGTCTTGCCACACGATAACCGCTCCGCCGTTTCCATCCGAGATAATCATAGGCTGGGTTTGGCTGCCGTTTTTGACAACAATGGAGTCGTTTTCAGTCGCCTCCTCGGACCACTGAGCCGCGAGCTGTGCGTTCGTAAAGAAAAGAATTGATAGAGTTACCAATACACTTATCTTGTGCTTTCCTCTCACATTACATTCAAAAACCTTCATAGCTCTACTCTTTAAGTAAATATGATAAATGTGAATTGGATTCATTTAGAGTGAATTGACGGATGGATCTGTGCGCATACTTGAAAGGTTCGATTGTGATTTGAATGAAATTCGTCAAATAGATGGGAATTAAGGACAGTTCCACATCAATTTGGTATGAAGATGTCGTAGAATATGTTCCTTTCCCGTAACAATATGAAGCATATAACGCAAAATATATAATTTTTGAAACGAATTGTCAAGAAATTTCTTTTATGTTTTTGAAGTTTAATAAGTTAGATTGCGTTCGTTGTAACCGATCACAGGGTATTCATCTTCTTTTTGACAAGATAACAGGATAAGCCTGATTTATAAGATGACTCCTCTCCAGATAAAACTCTAACAGTTCTTTTTACTTCACCTTTTTGTGGCCAAAGTTTAAGACCAGCGAGCCTATTTCGCCAATAGAATTCTCAACGTATTTTTTAGTTCTTTGTGTTTCGCATTATCCTCGTCGTAACGAATGATGACATCGCATTTATTGTCGTCGTTCAATCGTATGGCGCTGACCATCTCGCCATTTTGGGGAAGAAGCACATTGTGTTTCGCGTTGATGTTTTGGCCAAATCCACCTCTCCCATTTCCGAAAAACAACACCAGCCTTTTTTCTTCCAAACTGCTCAAAATATCCCAATGACCGTCACCGTTGAAGTCCTCGATCTCGTAGACCGGAGAATTGGCGCCTCCTCGAAATGAAAACTTCACAGTCATCTGTGTTTTTGAGTTGGGCTTTTCAGGGTAACGGCCCAATTCGTCCATCAGATAGGTTTCGGCTTTGAGGGTGACCGACTTTGTCAGCAACATGCTGAGAATATTCTTAAACCCAACTTTTACAGTGGGCACGACAAGATCGAGTCTGTTGTCGTGGTTCAAATCCAAGACATTGATAACGAGCAGGGTTCCGCCGGGGTTGATGATTTGATCCGGCTTTTCATCAAAAGATATAAAAAAGCCAGAATCAGTCTCGTCTCTTTTGCCGAAATGAATTTGTAAATGAGTTTTCGGATTCATGACCGTTTTTTGGGTGGAAATATTGATACAAAGCGCATCTAAAACGCCATCGTTGTTGAAATCGGTTAAGCGTTTCAGAAAGGATCGTTCACTTTTGTCGCCCCAGCGCGTCCTATGGATTTTTTGACCGGGCCAAATTTCTTCACAACTCAATCCGGTCTTGAAGAGTCCCGCTTTCTGAAACATCCCTTCTTCATCCTGCAGAAACACCGAGAGACCGTCTTTTGAAATTCCAATTAAATCCATGCGGCCATCCCCATTAAAATCCTCATTCAGAAGAAATGGCGTTGCGTAGGTCGCGGTCATTTTTCTGCCTATTGAAAAGTTATTATCATAAACTCCGCGTAGGTGGGTTTCTGTGATGAGCGGCAGCTCATTCTTTAGCCAGCCGCCGGGTTTCTGTCTTACCAGAACATCGCAGGTCGTGATTTTCGGTACGAATATATCATCAGCATAATCTCCGTTAAGATCCGTAACAAAATTCCAATTCACCAAGGTATTTTTGTCCGCTAACATAAACAGCGACTGGGTTTCGTGTAATTTTATCGGGGAGAGCGTAAAGCCGCTGTCATTTAAGACATAATAGGAAATCGTGCCGCTCGTGAAAAAAACCACTTCTTTTTTTAGGTCTCCCCAAACATCTCCTATATCAAATAAAATAACATCCTCTGAGAGCGTGAAAGTTTGGCTGGGCAGCGCTGTAAAACCATTTTCATTTTGGAAATAAATGGCCAATCGCCGTTCCTCAGCTTGGTTGCTTTCATCCGACTTGAGAAGCAGGATGATATCTTTTAATGCGTCATTGTTGAGATCTTCAATGTGATATCCGGAAAGTTGACCGGCAAATGTGAGGTCGTATTTTCGAAACAACTCGCTGCCGATGAGCTTTTCGGGCTGGAGCGCGATCATGAAGAGCCCCGCAGCACCGAAGAGAATCGATTTATAAATCATTATCATTCCTAACTAGTGATGAAACACGGATTTTGTTAATAATAAACAAATGAACTTCACATTCAAAATTCATTTTATCCGTGTCAATCCGTGTGAATCAGTGGCTGATTCTTTCTCAAATATTTTCCAGAGAATGGTACAAATTACCTTTGGTTGAGTTTTAGACGCGCCGTGTCATCCGCGGTCCATTTTTTTACCGTAGATTACAAGATCGAATGACAAAAATGGTCAAAAATCACTCACGTGTCCTCGCCAGGTAAATTTTCAACAACAGTGTGTTTACTATTTACTCTGCGTTAAAAGATACTGTTTTTTTAGACGTTAAGGGGGCGAAAAAAAGTCATAGCTTTGCAATGAATTGTGCTTTTTTAAAACTGGCATATAAATTGCGGGCGCGAACACCCACAATACAAGCTAAAATACAAGAAATCATGAAAGAGTCAATAAGAAGAAACATTTGTCACCAATTGGGCTTAGGTATCCTGATCTTGGCCACAACCGTTCCGGCCTTAG
>JBHHWX010000004.1:0-34795 GCA_046756745.1 bacterium
AAACTTTAGTTTTGCACTGTTTCAATGAAAGCTGCAACGCTAAAGCGTTGCACTCTAAGACCAAAGGCTGAATAGACAGTTACCAATCAGTTAGGATAAAGATCCAGCCCAACAGTCTTGCTCAACTTGGCGGTGGCGACATTGAATTTAAAAATGTTTTCTAAATGTGCCGCCTGCATGGCTCCGTTGGCCTTGAAAGCATCGATCAAGTCCGAAATTTCGCCTACCCCAATATCGAATGTCATCGTTGCCGAACGCAGCCACTTTTCGCTTGATTTAAGCGCTTTGCGACTGTCTCGCATGTTTTCTTTCGCTCTTGTCACTTCCAAATATATTTTTTTGATTTCTAACTTAATTCCATCCAAAACTTGCTTTTCGCGTTCAGCAAGCTGCAAAAACTCTGCCTCGGCTACGCGGACTTTGTCACGAGTTTGTAAAAAATTCAAGTTTAGGTTCATGCCGGCGACAATTGCCGGGCGAAAATAATTCGTGGGATTGTAAATGAACTGTCCCTTGGGATCAAAGCGATCCTTGGCAAAATTGTATTTAACTTGGCCGCCAAGAAAAAACTGCGGGAAATAGTCGCTCTTTTTAATCTGGACGAGCGCTCTTCTTGCGCTGATCCCCGCACGCAATTGCGCCAGCTCAGGCCTGTTTTGGATCGCAATTTCGTGATAAACGGATAAACTGTCGAGTTGAAATTCAACCGGGTCGAGATATTCTGAGGCGATTTCAAATTTTGTCTCTTCTTGGAGGCCGAGCGTCGTTTTTAAAGCAGAGTGTGCTAATTCGATATTATCGGATGCCTCGCGTAACCGTTTGTTGATTTCGTATCTAAAAAGCTGAACTTTGTACAAATCGATTTGCGAAACGTCCTCGTCATCTTCATCCAATTTCTGTTCAATTCTATCTTCAGCTTTTTGTAACTCTTTTTCCGCATCTTTTACGACTGTGAGCAGCTCCTTCCCTAAAACCGTAGCCCAATACAATCGACGAACTTGAAATTGCACCTGCCCCTTTTCCTTGTCCAAGCTGGCTTGTTTGGCTTGGACACCGTAGAACGCCGCTTCGGAAAGACCTTTCAACTTGCCAAAAGTAAAAATCGGTTGAATAATGTCCACATCGAGTTGAGTGAAATATCTCAAATCCCCGGGGATGCTGGTGGAAATGTCCGGTGAGATCACGAATCCTCCTGAGGAATCCAGCTTGCCGCGGGCTCTTGGACTGGGGCCCCAAATATTCTTCAACTCAAATTTCGGGAGAATTTTTGCGTGGTTGGCCTGGGTAAGCTTGGCCTGGGAAGTCTGGAGGCCCAGTTTAGCGCTTTGAATCGAAAGATTATTGTTAAATGCGTACGATTCACATTGTATGAGGTTTAATGTAAGAGATTTGTTTTTTTCTTGACTGAAAAGAGAGGAGAAGAGAAAGAGTGCAAAAAAAAATAGCGAAAAAACGTTTTTTTTCAAGTGTGCTCCTATTGTTAGCTTACTCAGCTTTTAAGAATGTTTTGACGCCAGAATCGGCGTCTGCCTGCTTTAAAGCGCGAATGTCGTCGTAATCTGCATAAGCTTGAGAATGGGTAGAATTGGCGTCGGACAGAATTCCGATACCAACCGGATTATTGGGCGGTCTTCCTCCAAATGTTTTTTTGTAGGCATCATAAGCGTTGAATACATAAGTGCGCCATTCCCCAAGATGGTCCGTACCGCTTTCCGCCACAACCATCCAGGGGCGCCCTATCCCGCTCCGTCGCATGTAGGAGCCAACGGGCAAAGTTGTACTCCAAACATATTTTATGCTTGAAGGAATTTTCCCAAATCTCTTTTTATAGACGATATAAATTCCAGCGGCGCTATCGACGGTTTTTCCGTAACGTTCATCCCCCCCCTCAGGGAGTTTTGTTGTACGCCATCGAAATGAAATGTAGGGATATTTTCGTAAGTCCCATTTTAGGTCTTTCCCGAGGATGACGGATTCGCCGTTATCTTCTGCGGCTAAGTATTTGTTACCGTTCTCTTCTCTTATTTTGTAGGGCTTGTTTTTCTTCCGGTCGCGTTTTCTCCAGGTCCAGCCTCTTGGCAATTTATCGATTTCTCCCGCTTCAAAATTCTCCAAAACGACATAGTCCGCATTTTGGATCTCGGCGATTAAAGAGGCTATGGAGTATTTTGATAAATGTTTCTTACAAAAACTGTAATATTCACGCATTAAGCTTTCTTTCCCGGTTTTAACGTTGGTCACCTTCCATAGTCCATCGGGATATTTTATCATAAAAATGGTAATTTCATTGCCGGAAATAGAATAATTTAATTTTGCAAAGTTTTTCTTGGTTTCTTTGCTTTCGAAAGAAAGCAAGGATGAATCTTTGTTATTGTATTTCTTGAGTTGAGAAACAATTTTGTTTTTCAAGGAGACTTGCAAGGCTTCTGTGAAACTATCCTGTTCGTATTTGTTTAGCTTAGCCCATTTTCTCTGTAAGATCTGGGGAGCTAATTTCTCAAAATCGAAGAGCCCATCCACTAAAGTTAATACTTGTTCATCCACTTCATTTGAATCTAAATCAGGGTCAGCAAACATATCGCTCAATTTTCTGTAATAAAGATCGATCGTCTTTCGTGCATTCAGATCATTCGATTCGATGGCCTTAATATCCTGCAGTGGCTCGAAAACATAGAGCATGATGATAGAACAGAAAATAAGTTTAGGGAATTTGTTGAAAATGCTATAAAGTGCTGATAATATAAAATTCAAAATAACAGACTCCTTGTTTCAAATTTGTAGTTATATCTTTTAAGAGTCGCCCGGCTTTGGAGAAAAGATTATCAAAACTCAATCTATGCTACTTCCGAAATCAAGTCGAAGTTCCAACGGCTCAGCTTTGTGAAGCGGATTCAAGTGCGGGTTTCGGTTTGATTTTGGCGCGTGTTTTCTCGAAAAACTGTAAGAGTGCTGGCAGCACGATAGTTGAGGTCAAGAATGTAATGCTAATGCCGATGACCGCCAAATCACCAATAGAATTCAGCCCCGGATGTCTCGCTAATATGAGACCGGAATAGCCTATAATAGTCGTTAATGTGGTCATAAAGATAGCCAGCCCGGTGTTTTTTAAAACATGGTAAAGGGATCCCGAACCTTCTTCCTTATATCGATGATAGATATGCACACCGTTATCGACCCCGATACCGATAACGCTCGGCAAAACGACAATATTGAAAAGGTTTAGCTTCATCCCCAAGAGATACATAACGACTCCCATCCAGAGCACTCCAAGCACCAAAGGCGCCAAAACAAACAGGGTCGCTTTAAGATTGCGGAAGTCAAGAAATACAATGAAAAACACCACGAATAAAGAGAGCAGGACAGCCAGCCTGCCTTCGCGAATCATGATGGTTAACATTTCGGCTAGAATAATATTGGAGCTTGAAGCATAATAGGTTTTACCGGAAGCGGTTTTGATTTTGCCGACATCGTTACGAAACGCGATAGCATTTTTCCCGTGCCGCAACGGCACACTCGGATAAATAAAAACGAAATTACCTTTCTCGCCTTTTTTGGTCACAAATTGCTGCTTATCTTTTTCCGGAAATTCCTCCCAGGTAAAAGGCTCGTCGACTTGCAAGTACTGTCTCAATTTATCTAAACGCTGCTCATCTTCACCTTTGATCAGGCCATCGGTTTCATTGTCAACAAGTTGACGGATTTTTCTTATTTTGGTTAATTTATGCTCCTGGTTTTCCGGAATAAGTGAGTAAATCGATCTGACGGTTTTAACTGTTGGCGAGAACGTATCTTCTTTAATAAGCTCTCGAACAGCATCTACAATTTCATTCAGCTCTTGTTTTGAATCAGCGAGCACGACAGCAGGCGATTCTGAAAGTTTAAATATACCGGTTGTTTTCTCGGAACTGATTTTACGTTCTTTTGTCATCGCTCTGAGATTGGTAAAATCATATTCGAAATCAATCTGAGAGATGCTGTAAATGGCAAATAGTGTAAGGAGACCGGAAACCAACAAGATGGGCTTGGAGAATTGAAATTCCCCGCGGCGAAAATCCCGGCTTTTCTGCGCCATCGTCTTTATTGTTAACAATTTGTACTTTTCAAACAGTGTGATAAACGCAGGCAGAACGATGACCATGGCGACTAAGGCAAAAAGCATTCCCATTCCGGCAATAAAGCCCAAATCTGAAAATCCTTTGAATTCCATGAACATGAGTGAAAAAAATGCGGCGGAGGTTGTCACGGCTGTCGTAGCCAAAGCTTTACCGGTTTGGCAAACTAACTTTTCGAGGGATTGTTCAAAGCTCAACCCGCTTCTCCGGCTCTCTGTGTAACGAGCGAAGGCATGGATACCGTAATCTATCCCTAATCCAAACAGAATGACAAATAAAAATCCTGTAATCGTATTTAAATTTCCAATGACCCAGTAGGTTACGCCAAAAGTCCAAGATAGCGACATGAGCAGAGTTACAGTAATTAAAATGGCCCCGGTTAGTTGTCGAAAATAAACGATGATCAGGAAAAATATTAAAGCAGCGAAAGGGGCAGCTCCTAAAAAACCTAACTTCAATGCCAGTGACATGAGTAGGGCTATCGCAACAAATGGGACGCTCTTCAATCGACCGAAATAAACAACAATTAAAAGAAATACGCCGCCAAATCCATAAAAGGCCGTTCCCCCAATATCACTTTTTATGACCTCATACTCTCCAAGACGCTTTTTGAAGTTCCCCCCATAAAATATGTGCATATCCGGGTCGTATCGCTCAGGGTCCACCGTATCGACAATTTTTTCGACTTCCTCAATCATGTCTTGGACAAAGCTTAAACTGGTGTTGGTGCCCGTCGGAACGACTTTCATGACTAAAACCGTACTATCCTCATTCGTGTAATATTCGCGGGGCTCTTTGTCCTGATATTTTTCTTCCCAGTCTGCCAAATCAGTCTCTGCGCTTTCATCGTCGTCATCGCCAAAAAGATCGTCAACAAACAGTGGGTTGAGTTTTTGCTTTTCCGAATCTATTTTGTTTTGGATAGCTAAGTGGAGGGAATCCAATTCATCCATTTCTAAAAAGAGCAAAGCATTCTTTCGGTAGAACGCGACCTCATTTTTGTAGTCCAAGTAGTTAACGAATGGGCTTTCCTCAAGCTTAGATGCTAAGTCCTGGGCAAAAGCTTTCGCTGCGTTAAAATTCGGCGACTCAATGATCACCCGAAGATCGCCAACCGCCCCGACTTCTTCTTTAATGCGATTCAAGGCTTTTACACTTTCAAAACTGTCAGGCAACAGTGCAGCTAAATCGCTTTGCAGCGTTAATTTTGTAGCGAAGTATCCACCTAGGATACTCACGGTAATTGCGATCGCTAATATAGGGATATAATATCTGTATATCAGATGACAACGAAATTTATTTTGGAACATTGTTAAATATAAGATCCTTATTTGGATTAAAAGTGCTTTTTTGTCAAAATGTCCTCTTCCTCACTAAGCCAGAGTTCTTTTCAATCAAAGTGTTAAATATAACTTTATTAGCAAAAAATTCCAACTATTTTTTGAAAATGAATATTTTCAGGATTGACTGTTTTACTTGATTTTAAGTCTTGCCCCAAAATGTGAAGACTTTACAACTAAGCGCCTAACCAGAAACTCGGAATATACAAATGCAGAAAAGATCTTAAGGTGGGTGTAGTTTTTTAGGTTGGAGTACGAAAGACTTCCTTCTGATAGTCGAGTAAAGATTCCAGTGCGGACTTGGCGCCGAGCTCAACGCCAAATTTTCCGTCGGGACCCGCATGCGTTAGGCGTGCAGCGGTTGAAATGTCATTGGAAAGCCCGTAATCTATGACCCCTTTGGCCTCCTGGAGTGATTTGTCAAACAACATGCCGCTGAGATTATTTCGACGATGTCCGGCGATGGGTTTATCGTCAAATTCCCGTTTGAGCAGCTTCATCCAAAATGTCATGGCCGTTCCGATTAGGTACCCTGACAGTTTTCACACAGGGTGCCTGCTAAATTACGGTCTTTCATCCGTTGCCGGTAATTCTTGTAAACGTCGCTATTCCAAATGTCTCTGATGGATTGTTCGAGGATATTGCCAAACACCTGCGTACGCTCCCAATCGACGCAGCAGAGTACCATGTCTCCGTTCCAGAGTATCCAAGCCCGCCAGTACGGGATTGTGCAATAATAAGCGTATTTCCACTCTGCGTCCGCGGCCGTCATATCCGAGGTATCGATGATATCGGGGTTTGCGCGATTGTCTAATTGCCGTCCTTTGAATTTGATGCCTTTCGATTTCCAAAAGTCCTGAGTTTCTTGAAGCTGCGCTTCGATATCTTTTGTTAAAACAGCCCAAACCTCGATTTGGGGATTCTTCGCGCCCAATTCTTGTTTGAGCTCAACAAGGCGCTCAATATTTCCGATAACCGTTTCAAACTTCGGGCCTTGCATGATACCGTCGTAAATCGTTTTGTCGACTCCATGTACGCTGAAGACGATATACTCCAGTCCTGCTTTGATCAAATTGGCGGCGCGTTCCTCTGTAAGCAAGCCACCGTTTGTGATAATTTTGGTTTTCGGGTAGAGTTTTTTGCCTCGAATGGCCCGGATGGTTTCGATTCGTTCGTGCATTTTTCTATCGACCAGCGGATCGTTTTGAAGGTACGGGCTTAAGACCTTCACGTTGTTTTTAACAGCCTCTTCGATGATACGTTCGAATGTTGCGTCATCCATACTGCCGGTAATTTGATTTTGTTCTCTGCCCATCGGACAAAATACGCATCGCGCATTACACCCATACTGGGTTTGCACTTGAATGATTTGTGGAAATGAGGGTGTGAAGTTTGTGAAATAATAATATTTGATGTATTCCATGAGCGGGACCGAGGCTGCCGAAGGTCCCGCAGGCATGAACTTTCTTTTGAGTTGTTTCAGATATTTCGCGACGGAAAATCTTTGTGAAGCGTCAACTAACATGAACGAGGCTGTAGCATTTTAATCAGGAATCTCTTGCTCGGTTTCCAAGTTGATGGATTTGGGCGCGTCAAACCAGTTGGAAAGCCAATCTTGAAGTTTCCGAAAGGGACTCAACAGGCTGAATTTAAACTGCTTGGATAAGAGGTAAATCGACGTTATTGCGATACCGGTGGCCATCAACGCAACGGCTACCATGACCATCCAATAGATAAGCTGGATGCTGCCAAAGAGCATGACAACCATTGCGGCAAAAGCAAAGAAGTCTCTTCTCCCAAAGCTGTTCAACGAGGTCAAAAATCTCATGAATTTGTTCTGACCCGGATGATTCAAAGAATCAATGTTTTTATTTAGAACGCGAAGACTTGCCGACCCTTTTTTCTTAATATAAAGCAATCCGAAAGTCAACGCGAAAAGGAGCGAGCCGAGCACTATCCCCGTGATGTAAAAGACACTTTCGTTCTGAGTTGCTTGGTAGACGCCTAATGTCAGCCCGATGACAAAGACAAAGTAAGAGAGATGATCGGTGAGGGTGTCGATAAAAGCGCCGAACTTGGAGTCGTTCAATTTGATAAGAGCGACTTCCCCATCGCAACCGTCCAAAATCGAAGCAAGCTGAAAGAAAATGCCCCCAAAAATGGTCGTCATCGGTTTCCCGAATGACACCAACCAAGCAGTAAATAAGGAAAGAACAAAATTCAGGATTGAAATTTGATTAGGCGTAATCGGTGTTTTTAACAACCATTTGGTTATCCGATTGGATATTTTACGATTGAGGTGTTTGGCGATAAAGCCGTCCCCCTCAGAACGGGTGGAGCGGAGTAAAAGTCGTTCTGCAGCATAAACATCCGGAATTGTATCGACGTCTTGCCAATAGTCATTGCCGATATTAAATGTGCACATTTTGCCTTCTTGGGCCAAAATGCGGACGCCGTCTGAGAGCGTATAGGCCCCGGCGTCATGACTCCGTCTCAAAGCATCGAATAATTCCGGCGTACAGATAAAAATTCCAACATCGATGGCGTTGAAATCTGTCAGGCTTTTTCCAAGATCCACTAAACGCCCGTTGTCTGTCCGTACTTTGGTGGCGTCATCTAAGTTTTGTATTTTATTTAATCGATAATCGACACACAAGGTACCGCAATGTTTTGCTAAGCCGATATCTTTTAGCTTTTCGAGTATCTGTGGGGCAAAAACGTGGTCAGACATAAAAAGATAAAATTGGCCGTCAACGAATTTTTCAGCTTTTAGAACGGAAATACCGTTGGGTTTGCGCCATTCGAGATTGCGAACCCACGTGATCTTAACGCCCATTTTTTTGGCATTGATCGATTTCCGAATGTGGGCGGCTTGATAACCTAAAACGATGACAAACTCTGTGACCCCGATTTTCTTTGCGGATAAGATGACGCGTTTAAGAAGCGGGAGCCCACCGACATTGACTAAGGGTTTCGGTCGATTCGTTTGGTGGCCGCGAAGTCTGCTTCCATTACCGGCAGCTATGATAACAGCTTTAGTAATCGATTCTTTCTGGTTGTACAAATCTGTCTCGATGGGAAAGGAATTTACATCTGGCAGGCACGCAGAATATCCATTCTGATCTCGAAGATTCAGTTCCATTTTCCCTCCACTCCGGTACATGGTTAGTATCTTAAGCTAAATCGTCTTGCTTTCTAAAAAAGCAGATGTTCCCCCAACGGTGGTGTAAAATATCAATTTTTTGCGAATATAAGGCGTCAATATACAAAATCTTTTGAAGGATGTCAAGCGATCTCTTTAAATTATGACAGTCCCTTCACAATCAAAGGTTTTGATTGCGATAATGGCTCCGAGTTCTTAAATTGGCACCTGATTGCGCTTACTCACTTGAAGGAAAACGACCCGTTCAGTTCACCAGATCTCGCCCTGACCAATAAAACGACAATGCAGACATCGAAAACAAATCCGTCACGTGTTGACAAGAAAAGCACTACCTGTACAACACAGAATACAACCTCTACTTCATTTTTTTTATTCCATCGGTTAAAACCTCGTCAACAAAACCAGAATCGGGACCAAAATCGTTGAAACTTTTGATAAACCCCAAAATGTGACCGTTAATTTATGACCAAAAAACAAAAGGCCGAGATCGTCAGCAAAACTTTGGATGAGCTGTTTCCGCAGCCGCCTATCCCACTGAAACATAGAGACCCGTTCACCTTGCTCATTTCGGTTCTCCTGTCCGCCCAAACCACGGATGTGATGGTCAACCGGGTGACTCCTGCGCTCTTTAATAAAGCCGCGACGCCGCAGAAAATGGTCACATTAACTGTGGAAGAAATTTGCGGGATAATCCAGCCGTGCGGACTCTCGCCGACGAAAGCCAAAAACATTTACAAGCTTTCACAAATCTTGCTGCAAGAGCACGCCGGGAAAGTTCCGGCGAATTTTGAAGATCTGGAGGCGTTGCCGGGCGTCGGTCACAAGACCGCTTCGGTGGTGATGGCGCAAGGCTTCGGTTTTCCCGCCTTTCCGGTGGATACCCATATCCACCGGCTTGCCTATCGCTGGGGCCTCTCAAACGGAAAATCCGTCGTGCAAACGGAAAAGGATTTAAAAAGAATTTTTCCCGAAGAGCACTGGAATAAGCTGCATTTACAGATCATTTATTTTGGCAGGAAATATTGCCCGGCGAGGAATCACGATCCGGGAGTGTGTCCGTTGTGCAGCAAGGTTGGGAGAAAAGACTGAATCGAAACTCTCCGCCCTCATCTTGTGGAGCTGTCCCAGACACTAAATAAGCCGCTTTCGCTTCAACAAGTACTCAAACAACGCGCGGTCGTAGCTGTCTTTTGTGTTCAACGTGACGTAATCGATTTTATTTTCGCGGCAGATTTTTTTGTAATGCTCGATGAATTGCGAAATCTGTGTCTGATAGTCCTTCCGAATATGCCAGGGTTGGGTGTTGATTTCTTCCCCGGTTTCCAAGTCTTTGAATACGGCGTCCCGGTCAAATTCAAAAGTCATTTCCAACGGGTCGAGGATATGAAACACGATAACCTCATGATTTCTGTGGCGAAAATGTTTCAAGCCGGAAATCACGGCTTTGGGGTCGTCGAATAAATCTGAGAACAAGATGATCAAGCCCCGGCGCTTGATGCGCTCCGCCATTTGGTGCAGGGCAAACGACAGATTGGTTTGCGAGCGGCTTTCTGTTCCGTCCAGCTCCTTCAAGATTTGGTGCAGATAGATATTCACCGAACGCGGCGGTAAATACCGTCGAATTTTATCATCAAACGTCAACAATCCTACCGCATCACGCTGACGGAGCATCATATAAGTGAGCGCGCCGGCCAAATAAGTGGCGTACTCCAATTTGGTCAGCCCGGTTGAGCTGTACCCCATAGAAGCGGAAGCATCGACCAGCAAATACGACTTTAAGTTAGTTTCTTCTTCGAACTGTTTCACATAAAAGCGGTCGGTTTTGCCGTAAACTTTCCAGTCGATGTTTTTGATCTCATCTCCGGGCATGTATTGGCGGTGCTCGGCGAATTCAACGCTAAACCCGTGATAAGGACTTTTGTGCAATCCTGTGATAAAACCCTCGACAACCAAACGGGCGCGCAAGTCCATCGACGAGAGTTTGGAGATAGTTTCAGGTTGCAGATACTTTCGATAATCCTGGGTTTTCGATTGCGCCATTTATTCCCCCTGCTTTTCCAGCAGCCGCTCGACAATGTCCACGGTTCCGACGTTCTCAGCTTCGGCGTTGAAATTGCTCACCAGCCGGTGCCGGAGAACCGGTTTCGCAATGGCTTTGACGTCGGCGACTTCCGGGGTTGGCCGGCCTTGCAGGATCGCGCGCGTTTTGGCGCCCAATATGAGGTATTGCGAAGCGCGTGGGCCCGCGCCCCAGCTAATCCAATCGCGGATAAAATCCGGAGCGCCATTTTCATTGGGCCGTGTATTTCGCACCAGAGAGACGGCGTAATCGATGACATGATCTGCCACCGGCACCCGCCGCACCAGCTTCTGCAAATTTAAAATTTCATCCGTCCGCAAAATGACCTCCAGCTTAGCCTCGTATGCGCTTGTGGTCGATTTCACAATTTGCGCTTCCTCTTCATGCGAAGGATAGTCCACCCAGAGATTGAACATGAACCGGTCCAACTGTGCCTCCGGCAGCGGATAAGTTCCTTCCTGCTCGATAGGATTCTGGGTTGCCAGAACGAAAAACGGTTCTTCGAGGGTGTACGTCGTCCCGGCTGCTGTCACCTCGTGCTCTTGCATCGCCTGTAAGAGAGCGGCCTGAGTTTTGGGAGGAGTCCGGTTAATCTCATCGGCAAGAACAATATTAGCAAAGACCGGACCTTTGACAAACTTAAAAGCCTTGTGCCCGGTAGAGGCGTCATCCTCGATGATTTCGGTGCCGGTGATATCCGACGGCATCAAATCCGGGGTAAATTGAATGCGATTGAATGTTAAATCCAAAACCTTTGACAGGGTGCTGATTAATAGGGTTTTCGCTAAACCGGGCACGCCAACCAACAAACAGTGCCCGCGAGCTAATAATGAAATCAAGAGCTCTTCGATTATATGGGATTGCCCAACAATTATTTTGCCTATCTCTTCAGCGAGGGTATCGTGTGCCTGCTTGAGTTGTTTTACGATTTCCAGATCTCGAGCATCCGGTGCGATTGCTGCCATACAACCTCCAATTTAAAATCTCATTTTGGGTTACCAACCAAATTAATTATTCCCGCCTCAAATGTCAAACCTTTTTACTTGGAGAAAACCTGCGCTTTTATTACATTGTTTCGCATCATGGATAAAATAAATTTAAAAGGTCTTACCTTATCAGAGCTTGAGCAATTTGTCACATCCTTAGGTGAAAAAACCTACCGTGCGCAACAAATTTTCAAATGGATCTATGGAGCGGGCGTCTCTGATATCGAAAAAATGACCAACCTTGCCAAATCCTTCCGACAAACCCTCTTGACGAAGGCGGTTATTCATTCTTTACAACTTATCACCTCCCGGCGTTCAACAAAAGACGCGACAATTAAATTTCTGTTTCAATTGCAAGATGGATTCCGCATTGAGTCCGTACTCATGCTCGATAGCGCCCGCACCACTCTGTGCATCTCGACTCAGGCTGGCTGCGCCGTTAACTGTACGTTCTGCGCAACAGGACTGTCTGGACTGCAAAGACATCTAACCGCCGGTGAAATTGTCGATCAACTTTTTCAAGTTGAAAAAATAACAGGCAAAAAAGTCAGCAATCTGGTTTGTATGGGAATGGGCGAACCGTTTCATAATTATGACAATCTAATCAGAGCTTGCGCCATACTCAGTCATGACCTTGGACCCAACTTGGCTAAACGGCATATTGTGATCTCTACAAGTGGAATTGTACCGAAAATCAAACAATATGCCGACGAAGGGCACAAATACAAACTCGCCATTTCACTCAACGCCCCTACAGACGACGTTCGTTCACAATTGATGCCCCTCAACAAAAAATGGCCGCTGAAAGAGCTGATCCACGCTGCCAAATATTACACACAGAAGTCCGATCAACGCGTCACCTTTGAATACGTATTGATGCACGGTATTAACGATAGCCCTGACGACGCACAGCGGTTTAGAAAACTGGTCAGCGAGCTAAAATGCAAAGTGAATCTCATCCCATACAATGCTACAGAAGGTGTATATCGTCGTCCTTCCGAAAAGCGCATTTTGGATTTTTATAAAAAGATGGCCCTATTAAGAGCCCCAGTCACGATTCGCTGGAGCAAGGGCGACGATATCGACGCCGGCTGCGGTCAGCTTGCAGGGGGCCTAAACCCGGATAAACCGGACCAATGAACAAAGCAACAACTATTTAGTGTCTGAACGAAAACTCTTTAAAATGCTCAAGCACCCGTCCCCGGGTGCGTTTGACGCTTTGTAAAAACAATTGATTACGACGCCCCGAGGACGGGGCTTAGAGCTTATTTCTGAGTTTTCGTTCAGACACTATTGATGTCCAGCGCCGATTTGTACCGGATACTCTTTCTGACAACGGCTTCTGGCTTCCTTCAATGCTCGCCGATGTGACTTCGAAGCCTTCTTTGCTAAGCTTATTTCGCTTATACGCTTGCATTCAACCTGCGCTGATTCGTACTCTCCTAATTGCAGATAACTTTTGTAGAGATTTTCACGGCAGACCAGTTCATTGTACGGAGAAATTGGAGTCCCGCCATCAAACGAAGCGAGAATTTTCCGAAAATATTTCACGCTTTCTTGCCAGCGTTCCGCTTTTACAGCTAATTTGGCGGCACACCAAAGAAACACACGACTTTCCGGAAACTGGTTTAGGGCGGGCTGCAAAACATGCCGTGCTTCTTCAAATCTCTCTTCCTCAAGGGCAATCCAGAAAAAACCGTTTATCGCGCTGAATTGAGAATACCGGCTTTTTTTAATCGCTTTCTTTATCATCGCGACGCCCTCCTCACGATCGCGGCCGACAAAGGGCAGCCAAGAAAAATGTCGGCTTAATTTGCTGCGAAAGTACTTGTACGTTCCCAAACCAAAATAAACATCATACAATGTACTGTCTGCTTTAAGAGCTCGTTCAAGTGCATGAACACTTTTGGCGCCGTTCCGGAATGAATCGAAATATTTCGCCTGCTTCCCTTGATAAAAAGCCAGATAAGCATAGCCTCCACCTAGGAAAAAATATCCCCAGGGAGCTTTTGAATTGCGTTTCAGATAGGTGTTGGATAATTCGATTGTCTTTTTAATTAAGAAAAGAAACTCCGGTTCATCATCATAACGTTCAAAATCCATCATCTCCGACTGTAAAGCTGCAGCGTGGAAAAAATACCCAACCGGGTTTTTCGGCATTTCGTACTGCAAGGATGTAAAAATATTATATGCCTTTTGATAACTATGCACAATAGTAAAATGTATGCCTTGCTTAATCAATGAATCCGTTTTTGACGAAATCAATCTCTGGCTTAATGCCGGCACACTGAGAAAAAGAGAAACGACCAACCCTTTAAAAAAATCGAGTGTATACATTTGCATTTCTGAAAAATTTATATAAATTTATATAGTAAAATAGAATCGAAAAGAAAAGGCTTAATTCGATTGTTACCTTTATTTTATTTCATAAGAGGGTAAAATTTTACAATGTGAAAAACATATTGTAAATAAAAAGCCTATATGTTAATTTTTTCCTTGACAAAGACAGAATAAATTTATTAATTTAACATCAAAGTAGTTGGCTTCAGCAAGTCCTACCTTCACTCGAGGAAACGTTGCTTTAATTTTGTTGTACCCTTTTATTTTCAGAGTATTATTATTCAAGGTATAGGGATTCCTAGCATCTATTAGTTTTGAGTTGGAAGTCGTAAGGTGTGTCATTCCACTTTACTAAAGAGGAAGGGTTATTGGTATTATGGAAAAGAAAGTTAAGATTATCTACTTCTCGTTTACTGACTCAGATGCCAAACAACTCGAGCTAAGTTGGGGGAAATTTCTAACGTTAGTCGTTTCCGTTTTTTTTCTTCTTCTGTTTCTTGTATCCACCACCGTTGCTTTGTTTACAGATTTTTATCAAAACTTAGAGATTGCTTCTTTATCGAAACTCAACAATTTGCTCAAAACGCAACTAGGTGAAATGGGTACGAAAATCCAAAACATCGATTCACAAATCAAGGATTTAGAAAGCAAGGATGACGATTTGAGAATCGTTGCCAATCTCCCAAAAATCGATCCTGACACCCGAGATGTTGGAGTTGGGGGATTTCAACCGGTAAGTTATTCTCCATCCGCTTCGGATGATCTCTCGAATCAAATTCTGGATTACCAGCAAATCTTAGATAAAATGGAACGAAGATTCGAGCTCACCAAAGCCAGCCGGGACGAAATCAGGCTCAAATTGTACGAAAATAACAAGGTCGTAAAACACACGCCCTCAATTCGTCCCTTACTCGATGGCACTATCCGCGACAAATTTGGCCTTCGTCTTCACCCTATCACAGAACAGCTCAAGCGCCACACAGGCGTCGATATCTCTGCTGAAAGAGGCACGGAAGTATTCTCCACGGCAGCAGGTATCGTTGAGAAAGTGGTGACAAAATACAAGCTCAATCAAAGTTATGGAAAATATATTCTCATAGACCATGGCTACGGCAGTAAAACACTGTATGGCCACCTCTCTAAAATAATGGTGCGAAAAGGCGAGCGAGTAGATCGCTGGAAAGCGATTGGGCTGGTAGGGGATACAGGCAGAGCGACCGGACCCCATCTACACTATGAAGTCATCAAAGACGGTAAGTATGTCGACCCGATGAAATATATTCTAAACTAAATATCTTCTTCTCGAAACTGACAGCGTCTTGGGTTCTCATCTCTCAAGGCGCTTTTTTTTTGAGGATCTCAGCCTGTCTGATGAAAATGTCTCCGATAATTTTTTTCTCTCTGCTGACGATGAGCACGCCCATCCCGTCACAATCGCAAGCCGTTCTCTCGGAAATCATGTTTGACGCACTCGGCAGCGATGACGATGATGAATTTATCGAAATCGTGAACTTGTCCCAAACTTTGACGATTGACTTAAACGGTTGGCTTGTCAGCGATGGTGTTGGCATCGATAGCATCATCGCTGTAAACGCAGGCACAGTTCTGAAGCCAGGCCAGTTTGCCATTATTTTAGACGCTACCTACTTTGAAGAGTCGAATACATACGACAACCTCATTCCTGAAAATAGTTTAATTTTAAGCATCAACAACGCGACATTTGGCAGCCGGGGGCTTAAAAACAACGCGCCAGAAACCGTATCGTTGATAAACGCATCCGGCGAGGTTGTTTCAGAATACACGTATACCACAGATAACGAAACGGGCTTTTCTGATGAGAAGATCGATTTGGCTGGACCCAATACAGCCGAAAATTGGAAAAACAGTCAACAACTGTTTGGCACACCAGGCGCTGCAAACAGCGTCACTCCTTTAAATTACGATCTGGCGTTATTTTTCGAAGACATTCGTTTTTCTCCCAAGAGGATTCAAAGCGGAGAAACGGTGACCATTGCGGCAACGGTTCGCAATCTCGGCATTTTGCCCGCACGAGATTTTTCTGCCCACTTTTTTGAGGACAAAAACAGAAACGCAGAAGCTGAGTCCGAAGAGGAAATCCATGCCCCTTTGGATTTCTCCGGCTTACTTGCACCGGGTGATTCCACAGTTTTTACAATTGATTACGGAAACGTGACGCCCGGAGACCATACCCTTATCATCAACATTCAATTTGCTTCCGATGAGAATCTCATCAACAATACTGCGATTACCGCATATTCAGTAGGATTTTCGCCTCGCTCGGTTGTCATAAATGAAATCATGTATTCTCCCCTGACGGACCAAGCTGAGTGGTTTGAAATCTATAACACGGGCGCCGATACGGTAGAGCTGCAAGGATGGCGACTTTCAGACTCTGAAAGTAGGACTCAGATCATTTTAGAGAAGAATCTCTCTTTAGCGGGGAAAAGCTACCACGTTTTTGCTCAAGACTCGACATTTTTCAACACCTTTCATCTTCCTTCCGGGATGTTAACAATATTCAAAAATTGGCGTTCCCTTAACAACGATTTTGACAGTGTCGTTTTGTTCGATCTCACCGGGGCCGAAATCGACCGGGTCGACTATTCTATGAGCTGGGGAGGGGACCGGGGCGTTTCTTTGGAAAAAATCAATCCGGAATTTGCTTCAAATGACAATACAAATTGGAGCTCATCGGTGTCGCTGCTTGGAGGGTCTCCTGGCAAACAAAACAGTATCTTTACAGATATTCTGCCAAGCGTCGCATCACTCGAGATACAACCCAATCCATTTTCCCCAGATGGAGATGGCAACGACGATTTCGCGGTTATCCGTTATGACTTGCCCATGACCACTGCTTCAGTCAATATAAAAATCTACGATCTCAGGGGACGACTCATTCGTTTTCTGGCAAACAATAAGTCCTCAGGCGCCCACAATAGTATTCCCTGGAATGGCAAAGATGACTTCGAGCAAACTGCCCGCATCGGTATTTATATCGTTTTCTTGCAAGCATTAAATGCTGAAGCCGGGCTCATCCAAACGGAAAAAAAGACCGTGGTTTTGGCTGGAAAATTATAGAACTCTGATATTTTTGCAATTTGATCCCCATTATTTTTATCCCTCTAATTTTCTATTGATTTTTAGCCTTCTGAGATGTATATTAATTTCTTATTTTATTTGGAGTGTCATTTAAAAGTTTAGGCTTTGTAATGTCTTTTTTATCCAATGTCTTTTTTTCTATTGCCAAACTCGTTGAGATCATCATAACAATATATATGTGGATGGTCATCATTCGAGTTGTCCTATCATGGATAAATGTTTCGTCATACAATCAAATCGTGAGATTTATCATTCAGATCACCGAACCCGTACTGCAAAAAACAAGAGCCCTTGTTCCCTCTTTCGGAGGGTTGGATTTTTCGCCAATGATCGTCATCTTTGGTCTCTACATGATAAGATCGTTTCTCGTGAGCGTGTTAGTCAAGATAGCCCATGGACTGAGTTAAGCGGTTCTTTAGCCGAGGAGGTGAAGAATTTGAAACTGACACCTTTAGAAATAAAAAAGCAGGAATTCAAGAAAACGATTCGAGGATTGGACCCAATAGAGGTTGAAACATTTCTCGAAATGGTTGCTGATGAATTTGAGTATTTGATTCGGGAGAAAAATGAATTGGCGGACGAAGTCTTAAAGGTGAAAACTCAGCTTCGTGATTATCAAGACGTAGAAAAGACTTTGAAGGAAACGTTAATGCATGCCCAACAAAACATCAACCACTCCCGGGAAACATCAGAACGGGAAGCCGAGATATTGATGCGGGATGCAGAGCTCAAGGCTGAAAAAGTTGTCGAAGATGCCAAACTCAAGCTCGCTGCGCTTAAGAACGAATTGGTTATCGTGAAAGCCCAGAAAGAATCGTTTGCGCACAGATTGCGTCATCTGTTGGTTTCACAACTCGATCTCATAGAAGTCTTGGAATTGGATGACTTAGGTTTTGAAAAGTTGTCGGAAAAGAGAATAAAACGGCGTCGCCAAAAACCTAAGAATCAGGAACAAATCGAGTTCGGAGGCATAGACGACGTGCTTCAGGAAAATAGTGGTGAACCTCCTCCTGAGGTTGACCACACTGATGCTCAACATATAACTCCTCACTCAAACTGGCAGGGAACCGAAGAAACGACTTCAGACGAGAACAAAATTGAGGAGGATTCTGAAAAAAAAACTCGCATTTCCGATAAACTGATCTTTTAATCATCCATCAACATGGAGGTCCAGCATGAGAACGCAGCTTTTGATAGCAACTGTGATAATGGGATTGTTTTACAGCGGTTGTGTGAAAAGAATTCCGGCTTATGACGAGGCAAGGAAGCCTATATCAGAGCGAGAGATTAAGCATTATAAAAAAAGCACAAACACAATGCTATATGCTTTGGGAGGGGGGAGTTTAAGTTTTGGTGCGGGTTTTTTCATAGGGACATTAGTCGATCGAGCCATAGATGAAGATTCAAATAGCGCTGCGCTCTGGGGAACTGCGGCTACCGGGGCGATTATCGGTACGGTTCTTTTCGCACGCCAAGGCAGCATTAAAGACCGCAATGAGGCCATTGAAGAGATTAAAGAGAAAAGAAAAAAAGCCGCTGCCGAAAAATTGACTAAAGTAAAAACCAAGCGTCAGCAAATTTTAGACGAACGCAAAAGAGTCGAAGCGATTCGAAAAAAACAAGAAGCCGAGAAAAAAAAGTTGGAAGATAAAATTAAAAAGAAAAAAAAGAAATCTTATTAAGATCAGATGGAAAATTTAACAAAAAAAATAGAAGAAGCCGGAAATTATCTAAGTCAGCAAACAAAGATAAGACCGGAAATCGGGATAATCCTGGGTACAGGTCTCGGGGCCTTAGCGGAAGAGATCGAAAAAGAGACCGCTATCTCTTATGACAAGATTCCGCATTTTCCGGTATCGACGGTAGAGAGTCATGCCGGACGTCTGATTTTTGGTAAAATCGGGAACAAACCGGTTATCGCCATGCAGGGCCGCTTCCACTACTATGAAGGCTATTCCATGAAGCAGATCTCTTTCCCGGTACGCGTGATGAAGCATATGGGCGCCCACACGCTGCTGGTTTCTAACGCATGTGGAGGCATGAATCCATTATTTACGCCAGGGGACATCATGATCATTACCGATCACATCAACCTGTTTGGCGACAATCCCTTGATAGGCGTTAACGACGATTCACTCGGGCCGCGATTTCCTGACATGTCGGAACCGTACAGCAAGGAGCTCATTCAATTGGCCGAGCAAACTGCCCTAGAAGAAAAAATCAAAATCCAAAAGGGCGTCTACGTAGCCGTCAGCGGGCCCAATCTCGAAACCCGGGCGGAGTATCGTTTTTTGCGGGCCATCGGCGCCGATGTGGTCGGGATGTCTACTATTCCGGAGGTCATTGTTGCGGTGCATGCTTCTATGCGGGTTTTAGGGTTATCGGTGATCACGGATGCGTGTTTCCCGGACGCCTTAAAGCCGGCTAATATTCAGGAAATTTTGAAAAATGCAGCCGTAGCCGAACCCAAATTGACCGTATTGATGAAACGGGTCATTGACAAATTGTAAACAAATTGAATCGGAAGTCATATATTTTGTACAAAGAACTATCGACACAATTAAACTTTCCGCAATTAGAACAGGACATCCTGAACTATTGGGAAGAAAACGATATCTTTAAAAAGACGATTGAGAGTCGAGATCCGGCTAATTCATTCGTATTCTACGAAGGCCCTCCAACAGCCAATGGCCGGCCTGGAATACATCATGTCATTTCACGCACCATTAAAGACTTCGTCTGTCGTCTTAAAACCATGCAAGGTTATCGTGTTGAGCGAAAGGCTGGCTGGGATACACACGGTCTTCCGGTCGAAATTGAAGTTGAAAAAGAATTGGGATTTACGAACAAAGACGACATTGAAGCTTATGGCGTCGAAAAATTTAATCGTAAATGCCGGGAAAGCGTTTGGAAATACAAACAAGAATGGGATGAGATCACCAAGCGTATTGCCTTCTGGGTCGATTTAGAGAATCCTTATATTACTTATGAAAATGATTATATCGAATCGATTTGGTGGCTGTTAAGCGAGTTTTGGAAAAAAGAGCTTATCTATCAGGGACATAAAATTTTACCTTACTGTCCGCGTTGCGAAACCCCGCTCTCGAGTCACGAAGTCTCTCAGGGATACAAAGACGTAAAAGACCCTTCGGTTTATGTCCGGATGCGCCTTAAAGGCGAGGAAAACACCTCGTTTCTTGTGTGGACCACCACACCCTGGACCTTAATTTCTAACGTCGCTGTGGCCCTGCATTCGGATATTAAATATGTGAAAGTTAAACAGGGCGATGAATTCTTGATTTTAGCCGAAGCGCGGCTTTCGGTTTTGGAAAACGACTATGAGATCGTGCAGGAATTTCAAGGCAGTGAGCTGGCGGAACTAAGCTACGAACCCCTTTTTACATTTTGCCAAACCGAGAAAAAAATCTACTACAGCGTCACTGGCGACTTCGTCACAACCGAAGACGGCTCCGGCATCGTGCACATCGCTCCTGCTTTCGGGGAAGATGATTACAAAATCGGTCTAAAATACGACCTGCCGGTTCTGCAGCCCATCGATGAAAGCGGAAAATTTACTGAAGAAGTCACCTCGTTTAAGGGAACTTTCGTCAAGTCGGCAGACCCGGGCATTATCGCAGATTTGGACAAACGCGGGCTTCTGTATAAATCGGAAACCTATCTCCACAGCTATCCGCATTGTTGGCGGTGTCGTTCCCCTCTTCTGTATTATGCAAAAAAGTCATGGTATATCCGAACGACGGCTATCAAAGAACAGCTCATCAAACACAATAAAACCGTGACCTGGTATCCAAAAGAGGTGGGCTCGGGCAGGTTTGGAGAGTGGCTCGAGAATAATGTCGATTGGTCGCTGTCGCGAGACCGTTACTGGGGAACGCCTTTGCCGATTTGGCTTTGCAGCGAATGCGGTCACGGACATTGCATCGGCAGCGTTGAAGAGCTCAACGAGCGTGCCGGTCTGACTGAAAAGATTGATCTCCATAAGCCCTATATCGACGAGGTCGAGTTTGAGTGTGAAAAATGCCAGGGGAAAATGATTCGCACCCCGGAAGTCATCGATTGTTGGTTTGACTCCGGCAGCATGCCGGTAGCTCAGTGGCATTATCCGTTTGAAAATCAAGACGTCTTTCGAAAAAACTTTCCAGCCGATTTTATCGCTGAAGGCATCGACCAGACCCGGGGCTGGTTTTATTCGCTGCTTGCTATCGCGGTCCTACAATTCGATCAGCCGTGTTACAGGATGTGTATTTCCAACGATCTCATTTTGGATAAACACGGGCAAAAAATGTCCAAAACAAAAGGCAATACGGTCGCTCCCAAAGAAATTTTGGGAAAATTTGGGGCAGACGCCTTGCGTTGGTATCTTTTGACCGTCAGCCCGCCGTGGATTCCCACACGCTTCGATCCGGACGGCGTTCAGGAAGTCATGCGGAAGTTCTTGGGAACATTAGTCAATGTATACTCGTTTTTTGCGATTTATGCGAATATCGATCAATTCAACTATCAAGAATCTCAGGTTGCTGTCGAAAAACGAACAGAAATCGACCGCTGGCTCTCGAGTTCGTTAAATACGCTGGTCACCAAGGTCAACGATCTTTTATCACGATTCGATATGACTCGCGCCGCGCGATCTATATCCGAGTTTGTGATCGACGACCTGTCTAATTGGTACGTTCGCCGGTGCCGGCGCCGGTTCTGGAAATCCGAAATGGGCGAGGATAAGCTGGCGGCGTATGAAACGCTGTACGAGGTTTTGTACACAGTTTCGAAGTTATTGGCGCCGTTCACGCCCTTTCTCTCCGATGAGCTTTATTTAAACCTCACGCAGGGAAAAGAGGGCGAATTTGACAGCGTCCATATGGCGGCCTATCCTCAGCAAGACAGGGAAGGCTCTTTTACAGACCGTGATCTCGAAGATAGAATGAATAACCTCAGGCGGATTGTCCTGCTCGGCCGCTCGTTACGAAACGAGTCCGGGCTCAAAGTACGTCAACCGTTATCGAGACTGATTATCGTAACTCGGGAACACAATACGAGGGAACAAATCGAACGCATGGCCGGCCTGATCATCGAAGAGCTTAACGTAAAAGATCTCGAGTTTATTTCGGATCAGAGAGCTTTAACGGTTCGTAAAGCCATTCCACAGTTTAAACAACTCGGCCCGCGATTCGGAAAAGAGGCGAAATCCGTGGCCGAGCTAATTCGTAATCTTGCCGACGCTGAAATCAGCACACTTCAAATGGAAGGCTCATTGAGTCTTTCATTGAACGGAGCTCAGGTCGAAATCAAACCTGACGACGTCGAGATCGTTTCCGAGAGCGCAGAAGGACTTGCAGTGCAGTCAGAAAATGACCTCACTGTCGCGATCGACACCAGAATTACGCATGAGCTGAAGCTGGAAGGACTTGCTCGCGAATTTGTGAATCGAGTTCAAAATATTCGCAAGAATGCAGGTTTTGATGTGATAGACCGGATAAATATTTACTATCAGGCCTCAGGCGACCTGTTAAAAGCGATTGAAACACAATCGGCTTACATCTGTAATGAGACATTAGCTGACAACATCTCATCAGACAGCGGGAATGCATCTTATCAAGAAGAATTGAGTATTGAGGGTATTAAAACCCAAATAGGGCTAGAAAAGATCGTGAATTAATTTTGTGAACGTCTCAAGAATGAGACTTAGTCTTAGGAGGTAGAGAAAATGAATAAAAAAGACCTTGAATTTTTCAAAAAGTTACTGCTCAAGAAACGGGACGATATCTTAAAAGATCTGGGACAGTTAAAAGACCGGGAAATGACCTCGACGTTGAAAGATGCATCAGGTGAAAATTCGGCTTACTCTTTTCATATGGCGGATGTCGGGACGGATAATATGGAACGGGAAAAAGCATTTTTCTTCGCGACACAAGAGGGGCGGTTCCTGTATCACATCGACCGGGCATTGGAAAGAATCGAAAACAAAGATTTTGGAAACTGTCATGAGTGTGGCAACGAAATCGGAAGAGAACGTTTAGAAGCGGTGCCGCATGCACGGTTGTGCATTACGTGCAAATCAGACGAAGAAAACAAAAAACGATAAACGAGTATACCAATAATTTGAGTTCGTTTTGAGAGTCCTTTTCGTATCCCTGATTGTGGTCATTCTCGACCAAGTAAGTAAATTTTCTGTGCGCTATCATTATGAAGTAGGAATATCCGACCCAATTCTTGGTGACTATGTTAGGTTAACCTTCATCGAGAATCCCTGGATGGCGTTTGGCATCCAAGTTGGAGATCCGAAATTCTTCACTATTTTTGCGACCATCGCAACATTGGTTGTTTTCATCTACATCGTCCGCTCACGTGCGGAAAAAATAAGCCTGCGCCTGGCATTAGCGTTGATATTAGGGGGCGCCATCGGTAATTTAATCGACCGCTATCTTTATGGTAAAGTTGTTGATTTCGTCGATATCGGTATCGGCAGCAGTCGTTGGCCTATTTTCAACCTGGCTGACAGCGCCGTCACCGTTGGCATGATAATTCTGATCGCTGTGGTTTTATTTGAAAAAAACAACAAACAGGAAGAGCCGGGGTTCGCAGAAAACGAAGCCATACCCTAACAAATGCATGATGATAAATTTTTCGAAATCGTTGTTCCTGCCAACCAAGGAAGAGAACGTCTCGATCTTTTTTTGACCCAACAGATTCATGCGATATCACGCGCCCGTTTACAAAGGTCATCGCAGAAAAAAAAGTTCTGGTAAACGGGAAACCCGCCAAAGCCAGTCACCTTATCTCCCCATTTGAAAAGATCGAAGTCTGCATACCCAAACCGGTAGCCGTTGACATTGTCGCTGAAAACATTCCACTTGATATTCTCTACGAAGACGAGCATTTGTTAGTGTTGAATAAATCGGCCGGTATGGTCGTCCATCCTGCGGTGGGAAATTTTAACGGCACCCTGGTCAACGCGCTTCTTTATCATTGTGGAGACCTGTCATCAGTAGGCGGGAAAAAAAGGCCTGGCATTGTTCATAGGTTGGACAAGGAGACCTCGGGACTTATGGTTGTCGCAAAGGAGGACATTTCCCATCGTCACCTATCGCATCAATTCAAAAAAAAACAAACGGAACGTCAGTACTGGGCTCTCGTCTGGGGAGAATTAAAAAACAGACGAGGGAAAATCGAGACGCACATCGCGAGAAGCCCAAAAGACAGAAAACGTATGTCCGTACAATCAATGGGAAAAGAAGCGATTACCCATTATGAAACCATCGAGGCGTTCAAACTTCTCAGCTTAGTTCAATTAAAGTTGGAAACCGGACGCACCCACCAAATTAGAGTCCATCTCTCCTATCTCGGACACCCGGTCTTTGGCGATAAAACTTATGCCGGCAGAAATCGGCAATTAGGCTCTCTGACAACCCAAGATCGTCAACGCGCTGCAGAGCTTCTTTTGACCATGGATCGGCAAGCCTTACATGCGAAAACCTTAGGGTTTCTCCATCCGGTCAAAGAGGAATTCATGCGCTTTGATTCGGAGCTGCCCAAGGACATGAAACAATTGCTGGAACGCTTGCGTACTGAATAAGGACTAAAGGTTCAACACATTTTGTATACGAATAACCTACCTCGTGTCTGAACGAAAACTCGAAAGTACCCGATTTAAAACCACTTCGCGAAGGCGTCCTCGCTGCGCAGGAATTCACCCTCGGCAAGGAGGCCTTCGGGAAGAGAGAGTTGATTTCGGTCAGAGACAACCAAACGCAGTGTAACTTTTTTGTGGCTCAGTTGTCATAATAAATAAAAAAGTGAGAGGTGAACGATGAAAACCTTCCCTTCTGCATTGAGTTTCGTCTGTAGTGTCCTATTTTGGACAACCCTTTTTGCCAATAGTTTGGCACAACAAAAGGAATCCACCCACGACAAAGACGCTGTTCTTCACCAGGTCAAATCAAAGTTCCTGTTCGAAAAAACCGATACGGACATTGAATATTTCGAAGGCACCGTCACCATCCCAGAAGGACGCATTCTCCACACGGATGTGTTGGTTTACGATGGCGATTTAATCGTTGCCGGAGAAATTTTCGGAAACGCCGTCGCTGTTTTTGGTGACGTACTTGTCGAGGCGACCGGCGCTGTCGAAGGAGACGTGATCAGTGTGGATGGCGCCGTCACACAGGATTACGGAGCTTGGATAAAAGGCGAGAGCATTGAAACCACTTCTGATGGTTTACAAAAGAAACCATCACTGCTCTTTGAAAAAAAGAAAACATCGACAAAACGTTACTGGCAAAACCGGCGTATTTTTAACAGACGGTTTCGATTTCGTGACAGCCGGGAATGGGAAGAACACTCGAAGTACGTCATCGCGAGATACAACCGTGTCGAGGGCACATTTCTCGGATTCCGCCTTCCTCAAAGTCGTGTTTACCGCAGATGGGGCAATCGCTTCGGCCTATTCGGTGAAGCGGGATATGGATTCGACAACGATAAATGGCGCTATCAAATCGGCGGTCAGCTTTCTTTTCTTCAAGAGCTCAACAACACGGTTGGCGCCGAATACCACGATTTTACCGACTCGCAAGACTTTTGGCTCTTGCCAACCAGCGAAAACACGCTGACAGCGCTCCTTGCCAAAAAAGATTTTTTTGATTACTATGAGCGAAAAGGATTCAGTGTCTTTGCCGTGCAAAAAATAAGTTACTTCATCAAGCTCAAAGTCGCCTATACCAACGATGAATATTTTAATATTGACAAGTCCACGAACTGGGCCTTGTTTCGTGGAGGCCGCGACTTCCGCTTCAACCCACTCATTGAAGAGGGACGTATGCGGAGCCTCAACATCCATTTCAGTATCGATACCAGAGACGCTGCGAAGGCGCCTCGCGAAGGTTGGCTTTTAACGGCTGCTGCGGATCTTGCCGGCGGTAAAATAGGCGGCGATTTTGAATTCGACCGGTATCTTCTCGATATTCGTCGCTACCAACCCCTGAGTTTTAGCGAAAACCTCGATTTCAGGATTCGGATCGGCTCCAGTACAGGCACGGTACCGAGTCAATTCTTGTTCGATGTCGGGGGACTTTCAACGCTGCCAGGTTATCATTTCAAAGAATTTACCGGCAACCGCATGCTGTTGTTCAATCCCGAATTTCGTACGGATGGCGACAACCTATTCGGAGATATTTGGTTTCTCGACGACTTTAACATCATTCTTTTCGCGAATTCCGGTTACGCTTGGTTCTCCAATGACAATTCATCTCCTTTCAACTTCGATAATTTTAATATCTCCGATCTTAAAACAGACGTCGGATTCGCAATTTCGACAGGGGACGGAAACATTCGACTTAACTTTGCCCAGCGTCTCGATAAAACAGGCAGCGGGATCAATATCTCATTTCGGGTAAACCGGAATTTCTAAGTTGTGTTTGAAAAAAACTCATTTAACGCCATGTCATTGCAAGGCGTTTTTGCCGAAGCAATCTCCTGCCATGCCTAATACAGAGATTGCTTCGCTGAGAAGCGCTCGCAATGACAGCAAGAAACGACGTTCTCGGTCAATCACAAATCAAGGAGAACGCAATGTTCAGAAAATACTCTGCACTTGTTTTCTTTTCATTTATCTTATCTCTTCTCATAACAACATCTACTTTTGGGCAGCGCGATTCAAAAAGATTTAAAGAACGGTATCCGGTTCACCCGGATAAAATCTTTCGGGTTAAAATAGAAATTGATGCGGGGGAAGTTAACATCCACAAATCGCCACGGGAGCGCGAAGCCCGAGTCATCGTTTACTATGACGATGAGGATTATAAAATAGTCTCAGATTTTGATAAAAAGCGCTCACTTTTGGTCGTGGAATTTGATAAAAAGCACTGGAGTCAGTCCAATGACGATATCGCAGCAGAAGCCATCATCGAACTCCCGGCCGGAGTGGATATTGATTTGGAGGCCAAGATAAAAGCCGGTGAAGTCGAGATCGATTTTGCCGGTTTAGCTTTGCTCGGACTCGAGTTAACGACCTGGGCGGGAGAAGTCACCGTCGAGTTTTCAGAGCCGAACCACACCGAGATGGATTTTCTTGAAATCAACACGAAGATTGGTGAAACTGAGATCATCAAACTGGGAAACGCCCGTTTCAAGGATGCTGAAATCAATGGCGGCATCGGTGAGATGAGAGTTGATTTCAGAGGACAACTGTTGACAGAGGCCAGAGCGGATATCGATCTCGATATCGGCGAAACGACTCTTGTGCTGCCACAGGACACAGGCATTAAAATGTCTGTATCTAAATTTCTTTTTATGACCGCAGTCGACTTGCCGCGTCGATTTCGGAAATCCGGAAGATATTATTATAGCCGCAACTTTGATGAGGCTGAAACGCAACTGGCTTTGAAAGTTAGTCCGGGATTAGGCGAGCTCAAGGTTGATTACTAAAGAAGGAATCACAAAATGAGATCAAAAATATTTTTCAGTGGTTGTCTTTTTTTTATCGTGTTTCTTCTCCCTTTATGTGCCCGGGAAATTAAAAAAGTGGAAGAACATACTTTTGACATAAAGCCTGGCGCAAAGATTATCCTTATCGGTGATGAGGGAAATATCGTTGTGAGCTCATGGGATAAAAATGAAGTCCAGCTCAAAATCACCAAGCGAGTCTGGGAACGAAGTCAAAAGCGTGCAGAAAAGCTTTTGGATGAATTGGAGGTGACAATCGATCATTCCCCCAATCGCCTTTTTATCAGAGAAAGAGATATTCATAAAAACAGAAGAGACTTCTGGGACCTTTTCGACTCAGACAAGTGGACACGTTATCAAATTGACTACGAGCTTTCCGTACCCGAGGAGATCGACCTGAATATAGAAAACGACGAAGGAGATGTTGAAGTAGAGGGAATTTCCGGGCGTCTAAAATGTCAGGTCGATGAAGGGAATATTGTATTGAACGACTTAAGCTCAGTACGTATCGATGTGGATTTAGATGAAGGTCATTTGATTTGTAAAAATATACAGGGAAAGCACTCATCGCTGTTCGCGGACATCGATGAAGGATTTGTCCGGCTTTCTAACAGTGAATTTAAAGAGCTTGACATCAATAGTGATGAAGGAGATTTGATTTTAAAAAACCTGGTGATTGAATATTGTACGTTGAGTACCGACGAAGGCGACATTGAAGCCACAATGGAGCTGGCGGCAGAAGGCAGGTGTAAAATGAAGACAGACGAGGGGGATATTCATTTCGTCCTACCGGAAAATGTCGACGTGGAGCTCAGACTGGAAACGGCAGAAGGACGGATACGGTCGGAATTCCCGGTTTCTGTCAGAAGATCCGGAGACGACGGCGAAAGAGTCGATGACCGGTTAGGCCAGGGGCTCGCCAGCATAAGTGCTTTTACAGATGAGGGTAATATCATTTTAGCAAAAAAATAAAGGGGAGATTTTTTTTATGAGAAAATCCTTTTTCCCAGTTTTCTGTATAACGATGCTCAGTCTCACCGGCGTTCTGAACGGGGGGACGCTAAAAGAACGTTTTGAAAAAAGCTATCGTCTTGAAAAAGGCGGCGAGCTTATTTTATCGAACACAAACGGGAGCGTCTTCATTGAGTCTTGGCAAAGAAACGAGGTCAAGGTCGTTGCTGAAAAAACAGTCAAATCCGGAGATCGCAGGCTAGCAGAAAAAGTCATGGATGAGATCAAGATCGATGTTGATCATGATGACAATTTTCTCGAAATCAGGACAGACCTGCCGAAGAGAAGACGCGGATTCTGGGGGTCCATATTCGGAGACAATCTGAGCATCAGCGTCAAATATAAACTGATCGTTCCGGAAACGCTGCGCCTCGATATTGCAACGGTGAATGGGGGTATCACTGTGACTGCAGTTTCCGGAAAGCTCCGTTTAAAGTCAACGAACGGACGAATTCGAGTCCGTGAATCGGGCGGGTCGGTTCATGCTAAAACCACAAATGGCGGCATTGAAGTCGAGCTCAAGGACTTTGATGAAGACGAGGATATGTCTTTTAAAACCACAAATGGCGGAATTGTTGCTTATTTCCCACGAGATTTTCGAGCTTATGTCAATGCGAAGACCACCAATGGCAGCATCAAAACGGATTTCCCGATTGAGGTTCGAGGCAGAATCAGCAAGCGTCGATTAAAAGGGTCGATTCATGGCGGCGGCGGGAAAATTGAGCTGCATACAACCAACGGCAGCATCAAAATTTTGGAGAGATAAAAACTAAACGGCGGAACCTAAGGCTCCGCCGTTTAGGGAAAGGAGGGGTGGATGGAGAAACTTTATATCGTAAGCAAGATGAGCTTGCTCGTAGATTATCAAAAGGTTATCTATCTTTTTACAACTATTATGCCAGCCTAATTTTCTCCTTTTTAAAGGACTTGTTTTTCCACTTATATCTATAAATAACTGAGACATATCCCTGAAACGCGGAATCACACTTTACTTAATAAATCGATGAAATTCGCAAAAATTGGCGTTGTGTCGCACTACAGTGTCTCATACTGAAACAAGCATTTTATTCTTGACAAACGTTCCGAGATAAGCAATCGGGACGATTGCAGTACGATGTTGCTAACCCTGACAGGGGTTTTCATTAACAATGTCAGCTATCGTTTGCTCTTAAAAACCGTGTCAGGGTTGGTAAATAGATCGTCTTCTTCCCAGCGCGGCGAAGCCGCACCGGCAAACGTGAAACATGAGATGTGAAACGTGTCTGTACCGTCCCAGGGTGTGTTGGGGAAGGGGTCGTTTCACGTTTGACGTCTCACAACAATCTTCCAAAGAAAACATGTCATATTTTTTTGCAAAAAAATGCAAAAGTTCAAAGATTACTTCATAGAAGTCGTCACGTCCGGCTGGGCATTTTTCACATACTTTTCAAGCCAGTTGTTCATTTCCCACAGCATGTGCATGATAGATTCCCGCGCGCGGTAGCCGTGACTTTCGTGCGGCAGCATCACCAAACGCGCCGTGGCGCCGTGCCCTTTGAGAGCGCTGTAAAACCGCTTGCTCTGCATGGGAAAGGTACCGGAGTTGTTATCCACGATTCCATGGATGAGCAGGATCGGCTCGTTGACTTTGTGCGCGTGCATGAAAGGCGACATTTTGAAATAGACTTCAGGAGCCTCCCAAAAAGTACGTTCCTCCGCCTGAAAGCCAAACGGGGTGAGCGAGCGGTTGTAAGCGCCGCTGCGCGCGATTCCCGCGGCGAACAGGTCGGAATGGGCCAGCAGATTCGCCGTCATAAAAGCGCCGTAAGAGTGACCGCCGATGGCAATCCGGCCGCGCTCGGTCACACCGCGGCGCACCATTTCGTCGACAGCGGCTTTGGCGCTGGCCACAAGCTGTTGCACGTAGGTATCGTTCGGTTCAGCCTCTCTCTCGCCGATGATGGGCATGGTTGGGCCGTCGAGGACGGCATATCCCATCGCCACCCAAAGCGCGGTGGAACGCCAGCTCAAACGCACGAAACGATGCGGCGAGCCGGTCACCTGTCCGGCGGCGTCGGCGCTTTTAAATTCGCGCGGATACGCCCACATCAACATCGGCAGCGGGCCGTCCCTCTTGGGAGTATAAACTTCCGGCAAATACAACGTGGCTGTCAACGGGACTCCATCTTCCCGTTCGTAGCGGATGAGCTCTTTTTGAATGTGTGCTAACTGGGGCGTCGGGTGAGGGAATTTGGTGATCTGAACTGCCTTATTTTTCTTCAAATCACGGAGAAAATAATTTGGCGGCTCGGTTTTGGCTTCTCTTCTGGTCAACAACTTCATTTTTTTTAAGTCGAGCAGCCGCACCGCCCATTCATAGTGAGGCGCTTGTGAACGCCAGAGACGCTTGGTTTTCTTAGCGGCCACATCAAATTCGTCAAGAAACGGGCGATCGCCTTCGGAAGAACCGCCAGGGCCGGTCAGGTAAATGGCTTGGCCCTTTTTGCCGGTCAGTAAAACCGAATGCCCGGCTTTGTTTCGTGTCATCAGCGGGGCGCCGGGATTGCCGTAACGATCCTGCCATGAGTAATCGAACAACAGAGTGGGTTGTGTGTCCGGTTTGCCCGGGTTGATTTTCCAGCCGCGAATCTGGCGCTTCTGCCACCACCATTCATAAGCCAGCGCTAAATTATCGCTGCCCCAAGTTATTTCGCGATAGCGCAGCTCGAGGGAAACCAAAACAGCCGGCTCACTTGTGAACGGAGCAGTCAAGGTATAGATACGGTCGCGAATCCCGGCTTTTGCTTTGGGATTGCCGCCATCCTGCGCTTCGCTCCAGTAGAGGGTAGCCGGCGTATCTGAACGCCAGTCAAACGACCGCCGGCCGGTTGGCACCGCGCCAAACCCGATGGGCACTTCTTCTGCGAGCGGTAAGTCCGCGATTTGTTTGATCAGAGCGCCGTTCACATCCCAAACCTCCACGCGTTTGGGGAATCGCCGGGCCGGAAAAATATAGGAAAACGGTTTATGTATCGTTTCAACCAAAAGGTAGCGGCCATCCGGGGACGGCTCCGCCCGCCGAATTAACCCGGCTGACCCGATATTGGCGCTTTCGCCGTCCAAAGACACGCGCTTCACCTGTGCTGTCAGGTAGAACTCGAACAGCGCCTCATCGTGGGCATTTGTCAGCAGGTCTTGATACGTGCGGGCCGGGGCTTTCCGGCCGGTAGACTGCTGAATAACCGGACCTGTGGGTACCGCCGGTGCGGCCGGGGACGCGCCGCGATTTTCCGGCACGGTTTTACACACCAGCGTTTTGTTGTCAGAAAGCCAGGAGTAGGGACTGCCGTAAGCGCTGTTCAAACCGGCGAGCAATTTCTTCGCCGTCTTCGCGGCCACGTCCGCACTCCACAGACTTTGGCCGTTTTCCTCGGTGACCACAAATGCGATGTGTTTGCCGTCGGGCGACCAGGTGACATTGCGAATCTTCGCGTTTTCCGGCAAACCCTGAATGGGTGTTTCTCCGCCGCCGGTGATTTTCTGTACTTTGAGCCCCGAATAGTAACGTCCGCGGCTCGGTCCGTTGGTTTTCGGATTGATACGCAGACCGCCGATGCGCAATTCCGGCTGGGCTAGCTCGTCGATTGCCGGAAGACTGGGCTGTTCCAGAAGAAGCATCCAGGTGTTCGTCGGATCGATTTGTACTGCCGGCGTGACCGGAGCATCGACTAAATCGGCCAGAATTTTGGGCGGCAAAAGATATTTGGGGGTGGTTGGACTTTGCGGAAACAGGGAGCTCGCGGCCACGAATAAGATCGCGACAGCGAGAAAGCATGGAACCTTGGAGAATCGCGGAGAGCACATGGTGGGACCTCCTTAATTAAGAATTGAAATGAGTGAAAGGGAACAGAAAAAGGTAAAGAAACTTCCTGAGAAGGTCAAAGGTTTTTTTAATAGTATTAGGAATGAAGATTAGAAAGAAAAATTCCAACGGATAGCGGCTGCTAACGGATTTTGTCGGTTTGAGGTTTCGTTGGATTTTTGCCATCCGTTGGCAGCTTTTATCTGTTGGAGATAATTGAGTGTGAAGTGAGTTTACATTTGTACGATGACGAGATCCGGCCGCCAAGATACATAACTGCATAATTTACAAACAAAAGAACCATCCTAAGCCGGCTGGCATACTAGTTGCACTAAGGATGTGGAATCTACTTGGAGAGGCTCATTATGCCATCGACAAAGTCTCACAAAAGAACCAACGATATCCTGCTTGGCAGGTTGGAAAGGCCTGCTGTGAAATGGTTGGCTGCTCACATGCCGAGATGGGTGACGCCAGACATGCTCACGGGTCTCGGTTTTCTTGCTGCAATTTTGACCGGTTTGAGTTACTGGCTAACAACATTTGATAAAAGCTTCTTGTGGCTGGCAAGCTTTGGATTGTTGATAAACTGGTTTGGGGACAGTCTGGACGGCTCGCTCGCACGCTACCGAAAAATCGAGAGACCCAAGTTCGGTTACTTCATCGATCACACCATGGACGCCATCGAGCAGCTTTTCATCATCATTGGACTCGGGTTGTCGCCCTACGTGCGATTCAGATTTGCTCTTTTGGCTTTGACCGGATATTACCTGATGTCAATCCATACTTATATCACGACCTATGTGAGCGACATTTTTAAATTATCGTACGGGAGATTTGGCCCTACGGAGATTCGGGTGATCGTCATTCTCGCGAACACATTCATGTTTTTTGTCGGGATTCCAACGATGGATTCCTTGTTCGGCACGGTGACGCTTTATGATATGATGTGTCTTTTGATCAGTTCGGCGCTCATATTTATCTTTATTGTCTCAACCTGGAAACAAGCTTTAAAGCTCTCGAGCATCGACACAGATTAAAGAAACCCACCGATAGAACGTTAAAGGTCAAAGGTCGCGTCATGAAAGCGGAACAATGGATGGATGGAATAATGGATAAATGAAATAATCACAAGAATCCAGTAATTCATCAATCCATATTTTTTCTTGCTACTCAAGCTTTTTTTAGCTACTTTTTTAACAATCCTACCTCAACAAGGTCAAACTCGATCGCGACTTGTTACAAAGAAGTTTACGAAGACAAAATCTTCGTGATTGATAACTCTGTCAGGGTTAGAGTCTTACAAAAATGTCTGTATATAATATTCATAAAAATACATCATCTATATATAGAGCATAGCATTAACCCTGGCAGAGTTATTCAACAACGTCATTTGTTTTGTCGAATTTTTGGGGAGTCCAGCGGTATGCAAAATCCACGTGTCTGTATTTTCTGTCGTCAACGCGACATGCAAACAAAATTAAAAAATCAACTCAGAGACGGCTACGTGCTCTTTTACGCTGAAACAATTCCGAGCTTGCATGAAGTGTTGAAGAAAAATGAAATTGCATGCATCATTGCTCATCCAATCCAAGACGGCGAATGCCGGATGTGGACTTTTCGCGAAGTAAAAGAGAAATTTGAGATCGTCCCCATTATCATTACTTGTTCATGCGACCATGCAGATTTTATCGCAGCGTGCGCAGAAACTATTGCTGATGAGTGTATCGATTTTGAGAAAATTGAGTCGCTTCCGGAGCGAATACAATCTGCTATCGACCGCTTCAATTTTCAAAGTCTGCTGCCATCTCCCTCCCAGAGCTATCCGCCCAGAGTAAGGAATGCGCTCAAACTCACCCATTTAGGTTTCTCGAAAATCAAGTTTGCCGAAGAGGTTAGCCTGCAATTGGGTGTGTCGGTGACCACTTTTCGTAAAGAATTTAAGCGATCTTGCGGCATGCCTTTTACACAGTATTTGATCCGAACCAAACTTTTGTATGCCGCCTATCTCGCCGAAAATAACGGTCTCAAAGGAAAAGCTATCGCTTACAGGTGCGGGTTCAACGATGAGCACGAATTTTACCGTGCATTTAAACGAAAGATAGGTATGCCCTTTTCTGCATTCCGGAAAAAATACTCCTTCTGCAATTTCGAGCAACTCTATAGACAACAGAACCTATAATTTCCTAGCGCGGAGTAGCCGCAGTCAACACCAAGTATAAGGTACTACGCAAGCTGCGGTACCACAATGAGTTCCCCGGAGAAGTACCGCGTTTCTCAAGGACTTTTGCGACGTTTGTCAAAAGACTCATTTCTTCCTCCGACAGGTTGGGCTTGGTTGGAAGAAATA